>NZ_JACJQS010000029.1:0-61277 GCF_014696755.1 Anabaena sp. FACHB-1391
CCAGTATATTCAATATCTACTAAATATCTTTCATCTTGATTTAAGACCCTTTTGCGTTTACTCGCATTTTGCGAACTGACAGAATAAGGAGGATTTCCTAATACTACAGTTACAGAAATGTCGGTTTTTACTTTGGCTGCTTGACTTGATTCTTCTGCGATAATTTGGGTAATACCGGGAATTAATTCCCCGGATTTTATTCCTGCTTCCAAAGCATTAGTTAAATAAATTTTTAATCTTTCTGCTGGTGCAAATTTATAACCTAAATCTCCTAATAATAAACCTAACTTTAGATGTGCTATGGTATAGGGAGTCATCAATAATTCAAACCCAAATAAACGCTTTAAAAGTTTTGCGTCTCTTAAAAAACTATGCCATTTATCAACACCATATTTAGCAACATGATCACGAATTTGTTTAATAACTGCATATAAAAATGTTCCTGTTCCAGTTGCTGGGTCAAGAATTGTGACTTTGCGATTTCCTAAACCATATTCTAAATCAAAAATTTCTTCATTAACTAAAATATCATTAACAGAACGGACAATAAAATTAACTACAGGTTCAGGAGTATAATAAACTCCTCTACTTTTTCTTAATGAAGATTCATAAGCGGCTAAAAATGTTTCGTAAAAGTGAATAACTGGATCTTCTGTGCGGGTTTCTTGACCAAAGTTGTCTAAAATATTGGTCATGTCTATTGTGTTAAATAAGTCTATTAAATTCTCAATTGATTTGTGAATTTTACTAATGCTATTAGTTCCTAAAACTAAATCAAATAAACCTTTTAAAAAAGGAATTTTATCGGTAATATAAATACTGGCTGTTGTGCGATTAAATGCAAATTCTCCAGGGTTTTGTGCATGACCAATTTTTGCAGTAAATAACCCATAAGCGATAGTTTGAGCGTACATATCTGCAAATTTATCATTATCTATATCTAAAAGTAGTAGTTTTTTAAATGTCTCTTGTAGACGATTTAATTCTTCTGTGGTTGTTTCTATTTCTAAAGATGATTGAATGGCGTTTCTAATGGTTTTAGTATAAGCTGCCATTTCTTTAGCCAAATCGTAATAATTATTAATATCTTTGGCTTTTTGATTTAGGAATAATTGTAGTAATTCTCTAATTGGTTGTAAATTATTAATTAGAATAATTTTACCTGATTTTAAATCAGCTAGTTTAGCAGTTTTTTCACATTCTCCGTTTACATACCACCGAAATTCTAGATAATTAGTTAAAATCAAATTGTCACCAATATTTGATTCTAAATAACGTTTGAGTTGTGGTATTTTTTCGATTTTAGTTAAATCAATATTAATATCTTTAGCTTCTATATATCCTAAAATCCGCTCATTTTTTCTGATAGTTAAATCGGGTATTCCTGCTTGATTACCTTTTTCTTCAATTCTGGCATTAATCCCTATCATTAAACCCTCAATGAGACGTTTTAGACTGGGGTAATGACTACTTTGTCCACCACTTTTAAGATTTTCTTGTAAATCTTGGATGTAGTTATTAAAATCAGACATAATCCCTGGATAATTATTTATTAAACTTCTTGCTTTTTATAATAGCATATAATTGTAATATATTTGTAGGTTGGGTTAAGCGACAGCGGAACCCAACAAGTTGTGAAAATGAAAATGTTGATGTTGGGTTTCCTGGGGTCAACCCAACCTACTGTAAATCATTTCATTCTAAAATCTTGCAATAAAAAAGGCATAATTGCACCCGTAATTAAACTAGCTACAGTAATGGGAATACAAAGGGGAATTGATGCTTGTGCTAGTAATACTAATATAACTGTGCCAATACCACTAGCAATTATGGTTTGACGCAGAAAATATATGGGGTCACGGAATAGTTTACCCTTAAAAAATAACTTAATAGAAAACCAACTTAATTCTAACATATATCCTCCTAGTAATTAGCTAATAAATTCAGGATAAATAACCCTAAAATTACCGCAGGAATTACCCCCGCTGGTGCGAATAAACTACCAATTATGGCTGCAAATTTGTATCCAATATCTTTACCAGCAAGGATAATTCCACCAATTGCACCACCAACCATTGATAAAATTACAGCAATGATTAACCAAGTAAATCCTGTGGTGAAATTTAATTCTGTATTTAGACTATACAGAAAGTTAATAAATTCTGGATCATTGACAAAATCAAACATGATGATTCTCCTATACTTGGATTTCTGCGGCTAAATCTTCTAGTGCTTTACCTACTATTTCTGCTTGTTCTAATTGTTGATTGTCTGTAAATATTTGCCAAGCTTGCTGATAGTATTCTCGCGCTTGCAAAAGGTTTCTTTGATTTCCTAATTCCGGTTTTTCAGGATTGTCAGGTAAGTTGAAAAGAACATTAGCTTTGTTAGAAATTGTGTTAGCATATTCTAACGGTGTATCTTGAGGATTACGCACTTTTAAAGCTTCATTGTAAGCTAAAATAGCCCGTAAATTATTTTCTACAGGATGAGAACTCACTAAATATTGTAAAGCATTTCCTAAATTATTTTGCAACATTGCATATTCTCTAGGATGGTCAATGATGTTAATATGTTTGAGAGCAGTTTCAAAAGACTGTATTGCTAAACCTTGACGTAAAGATTCCCGTTCTGATGACATAGGTATAGACAGATAAGCGATCGCTATATTATTATATAAAATCGCATATTCTTGGGGATACTTTTCCCAAGTAAACACCCGCAAAGCCTGATGATAAACATGAATACTATCAGTTATCCGCGCTAAATTTTCGGGAACTAAAGACTGTAAAACCAAACCCAAATTCATTTGGGCTGCTGCCACTTCCTCCGCAGTGGCAAATTGTTGTAAAATTGGCAAAGCTTCCTCATAATCTGCCCGCGCTTCTTGCAACATCTGGGAATCACCATCAGGAATCATCTGTAATGCCCCTGCCTTGCCCACCTTAGCCCGTGCTTTCAGTAAAACATATTCCAGTCCACACATTTGATATGCACGGTCAAATAGCCCAATTGCATGGCGTAAATCTTGGGATGTTTGCGGCTTTTTTTGTAAACCTGTCGCAATTTCCATCAGCATTTGGATTTTTTCTGCTGTTGTTGCTGACTCGGAAGATATAGCCGCGATCGCTGCTTTTACCGCTGAATCTGTCATACTAGATATCATAAATTATTCTGGGGAATTAAATTATCAATACTCACACATTTGGGTTATTAACTAAGCTGATTTACGCAGTTTTCGAGTTGATGCAGATTTCTGGATTTATCATTGTTTCATGACAAATTATGAAACCCACTTTTTTGATCAATTTCCTAGCTGAAAGCAAAATTTACCTAAAGCTAAATAGGGAGTTTTTACTTATTTCCTATTCACGAACTTGAGTACAAGGGCAACAACACCAATATTTTCCACTATAAAACATTTGCTTGATGAAAATCTAGAGTAAATTTACCAATATTAATCTCAGTTTAAAAAAATTTACTGTAATTTACAACTTGAATGATAGCTTTTACTAAGCTGTTACCCAGCTAAATTGTACCATCCTAATATGGTTAAATCTTGTTTGTGGTGCGGGCATCCTGCCCGCTATAATTATACAAACTATAATTATACAAACTAAATGCAGTACAGTTGATCACTCCAAGCCATATTTATTACATAATATATTTATATGATTATCTATGTAGATGATTAGAAATATTTATCTACTGTTTACTTGTTTTAGTAAAACTACTTGACATCTTTTACCATAACTGGTATCATCAGCTAGATGTATATTTTACAATCTTTGTTCATTCAATAACCACAAGACATTATGAATTTACAGAAAATTGCGCTTTTAACCGGATTATCTGTTGCCAGTGTTTTGGGCAGTGGCGCTTTATCACCCGCCCATGCTATTGTAACTAATTACGTGATATCAGGTGGTACATTCAGCACTGGTGGAACACTAACCGGAACTTTCAAATACGATGGCTCAACGTATACAGATTGGTCTATCAGTGTAACTGGAGCTAGTAGTACACCTTTACTCAGCGCTTTTACTTATAGTGCAGCGAACGGTTCTACCCTGTCGAGTTTTAGCCCCTCTGGCTTCACTCTTGATTATAGTGATAATAAATTAACCTTGCCTCAATATTTTGAACGGACGTTGACAGTATCTTTTGATCAACCTTTACCCCTGTCCATTGGCCAGAGTACGAATCTAACCAAATCTAATCGTAGCTATACTACTGGCTCTAGGGAGTCTGGGTACACTAATCAGGGTACTAATGCACGTGGTATTAATGGTGGTATCGTGACCGCAGTTCCCTGGGAAACAGACGCGCTTCCTTTAGTGGGTGCAACAATGGTATTTGGGGCTGGCGTTTTTGCTAAAAGAAAAATCGCCCAAGGGAAAATCAAGAACCTTAATTTTGAACCAGTTAAGTCTGAATGCTTAAGCAACGTTGATTAATAACAGTATTTAACTAAGCAAATTTTAAAAAGCTAAGTTGGATAAATATTAATTAATCTAATCGCGTCTAATTTTATCCAGATTCGCAAATTTAAGGAAATGTGCTTAGGGAAATTATTATTTTTAGACCATTTAGGGTCTCTTTAAATCCCCGATTTCTTTTAATTCGGGGATGTTCTTGTTAAAATTAAATAGCATTTGTGAATCTTCCAAAGGTAATACTTCTACTGAATAAGATTTTAACCACTGCTGAAAAGAACGTCCACCTTGTTCAATATACTGCCTTAATTCCGGTAAACAACGACGACGATAAAAACCACATAAAGGTTGCCAAATTTGATGATTTTGTACCAAAGCTGCTATTTTATTTTCGGGAATTGTGTTTAATTGACCTATCCAATTTTGCAATATTTCTAGCCGTAAATTTGGTAAATCACAAGCTAATAAAAGTACCCAATTTGTTTCTACTGCTGCTAAACCTTGCATAAAACCTACAAGGGGTCCATGGGTGCGGGGTTCATTGCCAGTTTCCCCAGGTAAAGGAACTTCTTGAATAAATTGACTTTTAGATGTGAGTAATTCTTGATAACGTTCTGGCCAGGGAGTGACAATATAAACTTTATCCGTACAAGCCGCTGCAATAGTACAAATTAATCTTAACATAGGCACACCGCCCATGGGAATTAAAGCTTTATCTCTACCCATGCGAGTGCTTTTACCACCAGCTAAAATAATAGTCGTAACATGATGCTGGGAATCAATATTCATAATATTTGGATTCTATTTAATAAAATTTAACTTTATTTTCTCATAAATCATTTACAATAACTATATAAATCTATTTTTGATCAAAAAATAACACCCATTTTATGACAGATTTTTTTGAATTTGAAGCGGATTTTGTTGATTCCTTGCGCTGTATTCCTATGCTAGTACGTTACAAACTAGATACTTGCGGAATTAAGCTAAAATTAGCAGAATGGAATCAGATGAATCAAGAATCACGTCAAAAATTAATCATATTACCTTGTGATACAGATAGTCAAATTCATAATTACAGAGATTATATTCAGCAGCTAGTATTGAAACTGACTGGTAAATCTGTAGCTGAATTACCAATTGAACCTGATCCAGCATGGCTAGATACTACCAATATTCCCAGAAGTGTTGACGAAAAAGCTCAAGAAATAGGTATAATTATCACTATCGAGGCTTGGGAAAATTTAACCATTTTACAGCGGTTTGTCCTAATTAAACTCAGTCGTCCTAGCCATGAAAATAAAAACTTTTTACCGGCTTTGGTAGAATTTAATTTATTGCCAAAATCCTAAATTCTGCTATATTGCTATAGATGATACTTTTTAAGTAATTAGTAAAGGCAAATGATTAAATTAGACCAGTTTTTAAAGTTTATTGGTATAACCTCTACGGGAGGTCAAGCGAAATTGTTGATACTTGATGGTGAGGTGAAAGTGAATGGTATAGTGGAAACAAGAAGGGGACGAAAATTAGGAGATGATGATATAGTGACAATAGGACGAGAAACTTTTAAAGTAGGGGAAATTATACAGCAAGTTGAGATTGAGTGAAGTACACTTTGTGCAGGCAAGATGCCCGCACCACAAGAGTTTTATTATTAATATCTGTACTTCATAAGATCGGGAACTGCTGTATCACGTCCTGATAATTAATTAATTTTTATACTTGTTATTTATTTGTTATTTTACTGCCATTTGCCTATTCAAAAACTTTTAAGTTTTATTTAGAAAAAAGGTAATTGACTTAAATAATACCTTAGATTATAATAACAAATATAGCTATAGCACTCCTAAAGAAAATGTGTTTGTGGCAATTGCAGTAGACATAGACATCTCCCTGTTCTCCTCCTCCGTGATCTCTGTGTCCCAAGTGGTTGGTTAATACAAATCTGGCCCACAAATCAAATAGGAGTCCAAATTAATGATCAAGAGGGTCAAAATCTACAAGCTAAATCCTGAAAAAAGGGAAATTATACCCCTCGAAAACTTCCTTAATTGTCCATTGTCAACATATATAAAAATACATAGCTAATGACTAATGTACTTTGGCTACAAGGTGGTGCTTGTTCAGGTAACACCATGTCATTTCTGAATGCGGAAGAACCGACAGCTTGTGATTTAATTGCTGATTTCGGCATGAAAATACTTTGGCATCCTTCCTTGGGTTTAGAATTGGGTGATAACGTCCAAATCATGTTATGGGACTGTATTTTAGGGAAAACGCCCCTGGATATTTTAGTATTTGAAGGCAGCGTAGTTAACGCCCCTAATGGTACAGGAGAATGGAACCGGTTTGCAGACCGTCCCATGAAAGATTGGTTAAACGATTTAGCCAAAGTTGCCAAATTCATTGTCGCAGTAGGAGACTGTGCGACCTGGGGGGGAATTCCCGCAATGTCACCCAACCCCAGCGACTCCAAAGGACTACAATTTCTGAAACGGGAAAAAGGCGGTTTTTTAGGTTCAGATTTTGTCAGTCAAGGTGGTTTACCCGTCATTAATATTCCCGGTTGTCCTGCACACCCCGACTGGATAACGCAGATATTAGTAGCGATCGCCACCGGACGAATTGATGATATAGTTCTCGATGAACTACATCGTCCCCAAACCTTCTTTAATACCTTCACCCAAACTGGTTGTACCCGCAATATTCACTTTGCATACAAAGCCACAACCGGGGAATTTGGCCAACGGAAAGGTTGTCTATTTTACGACTTAGGTTGTCGTGGACCCATGACCCGTTCTTCCTGTAACCGTATTCTTTGGAACCGCGTCTCCTCCAAAACCCGGGCTGGAATGCCCTGTTTAGGCTGTACAGAACCGGAATTTCCCTTTTTTGACCTTGAACCCGGAACAGTTTTTAAAACCCAAACCGTCATGGGAGTACCCAAAGAAATACCCCCCGGAGTCAACCATAAAGATTACGCAGTGCTTACCGTTGTCGCCAAAGACGCAGCCCCAAAATGGGCAGAGGAAGACTTTTTTACCGTTTAGTTATTGATCATTAGTAGAAACAATTACCTATTACCAATTACCCAGAAAATATGCCAATTCAAACCTTAGATATTTCACCCGTTGGTAGAGTCGAGGGTGATTTAGATGTGCGTGTCGAAATCGAAAATGGATATGTCACCAACGCCTGGACTCATGCCGAACTTTTTCGGGGTTTTGAAATAATTTTACGCGGAAAAGATCCCCAAGCCGGCTTAATTGTTACTCCCAGAATTTGTGGTATTTGTGGCGGTTCTCACCTCAGTTCTGCCTCTTGGGCGTTGGACACAGCTTGGGGAACAGAAGTTCCCAGAAATGCGATTTTGGCGAGAAACTTAGGGCAAATTGTCGAAACAATCCAAAGTATTCCTCGCTATTTTTACGGACTATTTGCCATTGATTTAACTAATAAAAATTATCGCCGCAGTCACTTTTATGATGAAGCTTGTCGGCGCTTTGCTGCTTTCACAGGTAAATCCTATGAAATCGGCATTACCATTTCTGGAAAACCTGTGGAAATTTACGCTTTATTAGGTGGACAATGGCCGCACAGCAGTTATATGGTGCCTGGTGGAGTAATGTGCGCCCCCACTTTAACTGATATTACCCGCGCCTGGGCAATTTTGGAATATTTCCGCACTAATTGGTTAGAACCAGTGTGGTTAGGATGTTCTTTAGAAAGATATGAAGAAATTCAATCTTATGAGGATTTTCAAAAGTGGTTAAATGAAGATGTTAAACATCGAGAATCTGACTTGGGTTTATATTGGAGAATGGGGTTAGATATCGGTTTGGATAGATATGGTGCGGGTGTGGGTAAATATGTGACTTGGGGTTATATTCCCCATGAGGATAAATACAATAAGCCCACCGTTGAAGGACGTAATGCTGCTGTGATTATGAAAAGTGGTGTTTATGATAGTTTTACTGATACTCATAGCTTGATGAATCAAGCATTTGCTCGGGAGAATTTAACCCATTCCTGGTATGATGAGGGTAGCCAAGATTGGCATCCAAGCGATCGCACTACAAACCCAATTAATCACAATCAAAAAGACTTTAATGGGGCATATTCTTGGTCAAGTGCTGTCCTCCACCAAGACTTAGGACGTTTAGAAGCAGGACCTCTAGCGCGTCAATTAGTTGCCGGCGGAAATCATGGGGAATCTTGGCAACATTATGACCCATTTATTCTGGATACATTTAAGAAAATGGGGGGTGCAAGTGTTCATGTTAGACAATTAGGAAGAGTCCACGAAATAGTTAAACTATATCGTCAAGCTGAACGGTGTTTAAGGGAGTTCAAATTAAACGATCCTTGGTATATTAAACCCGAAGAAAAAGATGGTAAAGGTTGGGGTGCAACGGAAGCCGCTAGAGGTGCATTATGTCACTGGGTAGAGATCGAAAAAGGCAAAATTAAACAATACCAAGTTATCGCTCCCGGTACTTGGAATATCGGACCCCGTGACGGTGCAGGAGAACTAGGACCAATTGAAAAGGCATTAATAGGAACGCCAATTCAAGACCCTAAAGACCCGGTAGAAGTTGGTCATGTAGCCCGTTCTTTTGATTCGTGTTTGGTGTGTACTGTTCATGCCCATGACGCAAAAACTGGTGAAGAATTGGCACGGTTTAGAACAGCTTAATTTATATGATTCAGATCCCGGACTTCTTCAAGAAGTCAGGGTTCTATATAATTGTTATTTACTGTACAAAAGTTCCTAAATCCGTGAGTTAGTCTGAATTTTAAGGAATAATTGATAATTCCTAATTATCAGATGAAGAATTATCAATTAGGAATTAGAAAATACTAAAATTGGTAACTAATTGTGTCTAATTTAGAACTACATCAATATCTTCCCCAGCTTCCTGATGCCGTACTGCAAGAATTTATAGAATGGTGTATGTTGGAGCAGTCAACAGCCGCAGGATTAGAATTTAAACCTGATCAAAGTAAGTTCAAGAATTTAGCCCCAGCGGATTATTCTAAGCAACTAGTTGATCAATTTATGAAAGTCAGACCTGACCCAATTAGAGCCGGTTTGGTGGCTGTCATTGCCGGTAAACAAGCTGATAAACACGAATTAACAGGTTTAGCTGCGGTGGTTGATTTTGTTTCTCTTTATGTTAAGTATTTAATTCCTAAAGATGGTACTAATCCAGAAGAAGCTGATGCAATTTTAGCGAAAGCATCACAACATCAATATGAGCGACTTGTGGAAATTTCCCAAAAGCATGGTGTAAGTTTATAGATTTATAGGGTGGGTAATTCCCACCCATGAAAATAATAATTGACAATAATTGTAGGTTGGCTTAAGCGAATCGCAACCCAACACAAAAGGGTAAGTCAATTATAAACCTCAGTTAAAGATTTTCAAGATGTTAATTTTTAATCTAAAAAATGAAAATTTATTTACTCACAATGAATAAATTATCAATAAATAATCCTGTTAATCCTTTAATCTTGATCATCCTGATTCTGACAATAGTAACCTCTGACGCACTTAGTTAATATAAATGTTGGGTTTCCTTGCGTCAACCCAACCTACTTTACTAAATTAATGTAAGTACGAGACATCTGCTCATTTCTTCATCTCTCTGGGACTGTGCGCCTCTGGGTTAGCTTTATTCCTCCACATCAAACCACACAGGAGAAATATCATCAACCTGTCCATTATAATTAATCGTAATTTCTTGACCTTCCCGAATATATTTATAAGCAATAATATCAATGATATTTTTAGCAAAATTCTTAATATAAGTAAGTTCTTACAAAGACCCTGATATCAATAAAAAGGGTGAAATAAGCGATTCCTACGGAGTGCTTCGCTATCGCAGAAAATCTATTTCCCCACTGAAAGTTTTACTCCACCTTACCCTCTGCCAGTCACTATGCAATTTGCTGTTCATCCATTGGAGTTAGATGAATTACTACCCGCTGATTCAGAGCATGAGCGATTTTTTGCAGCATGGAAAGAGAATGTCCTTCATAGTCAGCATCTTCTAGCCGTGCAATTACTGGTTGTTTTGTACCAATCAGTTCAGCCAACTGTTTCTGCGTTAACCCTGCTTTGGTTCTGGCTTCATATATTAACTGTGCCACTTCTCCATTAATGGCAGATACCGCTACCATTGCCTCAAGTTGAGGATCAGTACGAGTCATCTTGTCGATAATTTTAATCGCATCCTTAGTCTTGGCCATCATCATCTTCCTCCTCGTAGTAAGTGTGTGTTTCTGGGTTTTCCTCAAATAAACGCTTTCGCGCTATCGCTCGTTCGATATCAATTGCTGGTACTGCTGCTTGTTCTTTCGTAATGGCTTGTGCCAGAATCGCCACGTTTTGCCCATGAAAGAAGTACAAAATCCGGTACTGGACATGAATATGCTTTGCCCGCAATTCATAAATTCCATCTCGCAAGTAATCCGCCCCAGGGCGACGCAGTTCGTATCCTAAAGCCGCAAGCTGCTTGATGCGGGCTACACAGTTTGCATATCCTTTGCGGTCTTCTTTTAAAAGTCGCGTCAACCATTCCAGAACAGGTACTTCCCCATCCTCCTCCTAGTAGAAAACAACCTGGGTTTCAGGCACTGCACACTCTCTCACTATATCAATATTGTTATTATAGGCCAACTTGGATACTTTGGCACAATAACCTCCATGTTTGGTGTTTTGCGTAAGTAGGTTGGCGTTAAAAATTGTCGTTATAGTGAGGGAACTCTTAACTCTTAACTCTTAACAGAAAAGAGGTTTCGGGCAACTTTACTTTTCGTTACTGATGTCGGTTTTTTTCCGTTCACTTATTTAAACTCAGTATAAAGTCAATGATTAAAGATGTAGTCAGAATTTCCATAAATTTTAATTTTTTGTGCCAAGTTGATAATATTCATGTTAGGATAAATATCTCATGCTAACTATCATTGGTTGTGGTAATCTGAATCGCAGTGATGATGCTGTCGGCGTAATTATTGCCCAAGGTTTACAGCAATATCTCGCCCAAAATCCTCACCCCAAAATCCGCGTTTTTGACTGTGGAACTGCGGGAATGGAAGTGATGTTTCAAGCGAGAGGAAGTAAAAAATTAATTATTCTTGATGCTAGTTGCACAGGTTCAGAAGCAGGTGCTATATTTAAAGTCCCAGGGAACGAATTAGAGGCGCTACCCGAACCTAGTTACAACTTACATGATTTTCGTTGGGATCATGCTTTGGCGGCTGGGAGAAAAATCTTTGGTGATAATTTTCCTCAAGAGGTGACAGTTTATTTAATTGAAGCTGGAAATCTGGATTTGGGGCTGGAATTAAGTTCTGTGGTTCGACGTTCTGCTGATTTAGTTTTTGCTGAACTAATTACAGTTATCCAGCAGAATGTCATGGCTTAATCAACAATCTCAAATCCTAAATTCTCAAATCCTCAATTAAATCAGATCCAATCACGATAAACTGGTAACTCATCTACCCTCATTTCAAAAGGTACAGTTTGATGATCAGGTGGACAAATACGAATTTTGGCACTGCTAACAATGCCAGAAAGAACATTGGCCATGGGAACAATTTGTTGCAAAATTCGCCAGTTAGTAACTTGGTCGGGACATTCAATGACTAAAGTCAAAATACTAGCGTGGGTTGTGGCATACCAACGACAATTAGACAACAAATTATGAATAATGCGATCGCATCCTTCATAAAAGTATTTACTAATTGAATGTTCTAATTGTTGTCTAAGCATAATATCTACTGATGTTGGCTGTATAGGGTGCTTATCATCAGCATGGAATTGAGATTCTTTTTTCGTCATTTCCCGTTATTTTCCTATTTATTTACCAATTGCCATTGCGTACAATACGTCCTTATTGGTTTGTAGAAAGTCTTGGGTTTCATCATCATAAAAAGCACCAATCCTACTACAATCTATTTGCCAATAATTGCTAAATAAATACACACTCTTTCCAATAAATCCGGCTAATTGCACAGCGGTTTGATAACTCAAATAATTGGACACAAAAAACAAAGTTACAGCACAATCTCTATCTATAGCTTGATTAATGCACAAATAACCTATTTTTTCCCTAAAGTTACCCGCTTCAATGAGATGTGTATTTTTATAGAACCCTGGTGAAATTCCCTCGATATCATGCACCACTGAGTAAATTTCTATTTCCTCAAAATTCTCCGTTGCTATTGGTGGTTGAACTGCTCAAGCAATTACCAATAGACATTTTCTCCAAACAGAATGTTTTTGAAAACGCCTAATAGAACGTCTATTCCCAACGTTATCAAAAAACCGTTCTCGGTGAAAATCGCTGTAAATTGAGGATGTTCTAGTTTTTGCTGGTGACTAGGCTGTAAAGACGTTGCTTGATAGACATCTTCCACACATTTATTAACAATGGCCAAGACTACAGACAAAAGATATAGGTAGTCTTAAGCGTCTGACTAGTTTTTTTCGCGCTGCTTGTCGAAATCACACAACTAGTAATAAACTCCTGGTTCTCAAATCCCAAATCTGCATTGAGAATAAGTTTATCAAAATCAAAACATAGTTGTATGTTTTTTTCGTGAAGATATGCTCAAGCAGCGATAGCGCTTAAATGGTGTCCGCTGTCCAACAAACAATATCTACAACTCCTGTCTTGATATTTCCAGCTAGACCTATGATAAACACAACTAACTAAAAAGATGAATCTGTTGATACATTTATTTAGTATAACATAATTTTCTCATCCATCATCGCCTAATTTATAAATTAAGGTCAGACAATTATTCTCAACTATTATTCCTTCTACACCGCGTGTCTGTACATAAACTTCCGTAGGATATAAACCCCCCGCAGAGGGATTTACCCGCAATTTATACGAAATCCTGATCACGTAATAAATACGGGCATTATTTATTAACATTTTAGGTGTTTTTTATGGGATCTGGCTTTTTACCTTTATTTTTAAACACATTTAAACACATTTTTGATGTTTAATTAATAGTAGCGTCTTGGAAATTAAAAGTTTTATTATTCCGATACTACCTGTTTAATTACCTCTAAAGGTAACTCGAACACCTCTGCAATTTGCTGATCATTTAAGCCAAAATACCTTAATTTACTAATCTTTTCTATCTGAGTTTTATTCTGATTTCGTTGCTTTAATTTAGAATCACCAGAATGACTTTTATCTGGTTTAGTTTTAGGTTGTTTAGAACCAATATTTATACAGCCCTTTCCAAATATATTACTACTATTATTAACCAAAGAAATATTCACATTTCCTTGTCGTTCTAAAACTGATTTAAGATTACTTTTATCAACTGGTTCACCAAAAATATCAGATAACATTTTTAAAAGTTCGTAACCTACATCCTTTGCATGACCCGCGCTACAACCACAATTTTCCGCAATATCAGCATACTTTTGATACTTTAATGTCCCCTCAATAACTCCACGTTGCAAGTCATTGAGATGCTTTCCCGTGTTGAGATAAACAGCGTCATCCACAAGTTGTAGTAGTTCGTGAACCTGCATGGCTAAAAATGTAACGCGACATAAGTAATGATAGCAGACTTTATCCGTACTTTTCAGCTTTTTTCCGTCTGTTTGTAATTTTTTTTTGCAATCCGCTTTTTTCCGCTTTTCAGGTTTAGGTAAGTGGTGTAACGTGGGTGAAAAACAAAAGGAAACATAGTACCTTTTAACATATCTTATTTTTTGTGAACCCTCAACATTACTGGAGGTATATCAAAAAATTTGAAGATGATCTCAAAAGAACTTTAGCCTAAAGTTAAAAGCATGAAACCAAGTAACGAGTGTTTTAGTTTAATTAAAAAATGGGAAGGGTTGCACCAGAAGCGCCCTGATGGTTTGATTGGAGCGTATAAAGATCCAGTTGGAATATGGACGATTGGGTTCGGCTCTATAGAACACTTGGATTTGAACAGACCCATTCAGCCCGGTGATGTTATCAATGAAACAACAGCAGAACGCTGGCTTAAACTGGAAGTTGAAGAAGCAGCAAAAGATGTTGATCAGCTTTGTCGAGCAGCTTTAACACAAGGTATGTTTGATGCCTTAGTTTCCTTTGTTTATAACATTGGCATTGGAGCATTTGGTGAGTCAACACTATTACGAAAACTTAATAATGACGTAGATTACGAAGGTGCAGCCCGCGAATTTGACCGTTGGGTAAATGGTACAGACAATGGTAATACAAAAGTTTTGCCAGGATTAGTCAATCGTCGTAATGACGAAGAAGCTTTGTTCCGAAGAGATGGGTTAAATCCTTCGGTGGGAAATTCTGCAAGTTCCACTTCAGTCCCAACTACAACCCCTACTACTTCATTAGTAGAAGAACGTCCCTATCACCCTGCTCCCGTACCTCTACCATTTACCGGTGCATTAATTGTCAAGGGTGATGTGGGAGATGATTGCTACATCCTCAATTGCGCTCTTGCAGGATTGGGATTCCTGCGGATGGCTCCGCAGCCAAATGAGTTTAATGATATTACCAAAAGTGCTGTTGAACTGCTGCAAAGACGTGAGGCTTTAAGCAAAATTGATGGTAAGGTCGGACCAGAAACCAAAAGAGCGATCGAAAATGCTTTAAGACGAGCGCGAGGACTTGTTCCTGCTCCTACACCGGATAGAGGTGTTTACTGTCACCTTACACGCACCAGTAAAGATGCGTATGAAGGCTTGAAATTGTGTAAATTGGAGTTTGTACATCCCACACGAGGTGTGGTTGAATCCCTAGAGGTTGTATCTGGCGGACCAAGAGCGCAGCGTTTCTTACTATTTAGCGATCCTGACAGTTTTCCAGGTAGTCTACAGCCAATTCCTCAAGGTAGCTATATTATCGGCGATATTGACTGGGCAGGAGGTAAAGATAATTATAACGCATCCCATCCAGACTCACACAACGGACTTGGTCCTGTATGGGTTCCGTTCGTTGGTAAGCAATCAGATGACCGTGACGCATTTGGATTTCATGCTGATTGGAACTGGATTAAAGAGGGACACAGTCCTGGTAGTGCGGGTTGCGTCTGTGTAAGTTCTATTAATGATTTAAAAGAACTGGTACGTTTATTGCGAGAGTTTGATCCGCGGTTGCTAGTTGTAGATTGGGGATTGTAGCCCACATTCCGCACTTCATTTTGTAATACACCAAGATTACCAATATCGGGCTAATAATGGTCGGATAGCGATTCCTACGGAGCGCTTCGCTATCGCATTACCACCAGGAAAAATCAGGATTAATACTTAATTGGAAAAATGCTTATTTTTATTGACATTGTTGTAAAATTTTCTCCCAAGCTTGAATATGAAAATCTTTTACCTCCGTTGAATTTCTAGCATCTTGTACTAATTCTTCTGTATATGTTTTGATAAATTGTTGCTTTTGTTAAAAATGCAGTTTCCTTATTAGCGTATCGTGGAAAATTTATTTTAAAAAACGGTGTAGTTACCTTAGTATCAAGGACTCTAGCAGAATATCCATTTGGAAATTTAGCCATGTGCAACCTAATATCTTGCTCAGGTTTAATTATTTTCTTGAGTAGACTGGTAATAATTACTTGAATTAAAGATTTATCAGTTTCTATTTTATGAACGAAAATATCTACACAGTCTTTTATTTCTTCCTCAATTTCTGATAACGCTTGATTTTTAATTAATTCAATTGCTTCCTGATAAAATTGTTCTAATATTTCTATTTCTCGATGATAATTATATTTCATATAAATAATTCCTGTTGTTGAGAATCAGGTTGTTCCATGCGGTTATTAGCTAAATTTACATAATCAGGATTAATTTCAATTCCTAAATAGTTTCTATTTAAATTTCTAGCTGCTACACAACTAGTACCACTACCACAAAAAGGATCAAGAATAAAATCACCTTCTTGAGTTAACAATTTAATAAGTTCTTGAATAATATATAAAGGATAAACTGCTGGATGATGATTATTTTTAGTAATTTCTACCGGACTTTCAATGATGTCTTTTTTCATGGTGTTTCCTAAAATTCTAATAATAGTAAAACCATGATTCTTAATTTGGTTATTTCTCCCTCCTTCTTGTCCACCATAGGCTAATTTATGTATTCCATGAATTTTCATTCTAAATCCTTCAATTTCTCCATTATGTACTGCTAAAATAGCTTGATTTAATTCTTTAATAGCATGATTTTTTTGTGCCTCGCTTAAATCAGAATTTTTAATTAATTCCAGATATTTTTTACCTAATTTATCAGATGGTTTACCTTTAATACTTTTATTAAAGGTATCTAGATGTTGTAAATAATTATCTAAATTAAAGTAATAATCTTTTGATTTGGCAAATATGAAAAATGGTTCTGTAGCTTGTATTAATTTTCTTTTATCTTGACGTGGTGTAGGATTTAGTTTTGATCATGTAATTTGATTAATCAGAAAAATATTTTGATTTTGGGTAGCTTGAATGGCAAATTTATAAGGAATTAGAGATAAACCACCGTTAATATATTTATCTCCCAAATTAAAAACTATTGCTCCTGTTTTTTTCAAAACGCGCACACATTCCCCAAATACCGTTAAGATATTTTGTAAATATTCTGCTTCCGTTGTTTCATTCCCTATACCTAAATTACCATTTCCATAATCACGTTGCTGAAAATATGGGGGTGAAGTGATGATTAAATCAAAAGTATCACTTTCTATTTGTTTGAGAATAGATAGATTGTCACCGAGAAGAATTTTATTTCTAAAGTCTAATATTTGTTGTTGTACTTTCATATAATTTAATTATTAATTATATTAATTAAATTGTGATTTTCAAACTATCATACAGCATCTTTGTTTTTAACCTGACAAATTTAATAAAATTTAACGTTTGATTTAGTTTTGTAGGGTGTGTTAGCCATACAGCATTTTTGTTTTTAACCTGACAAATTTAATAAAATTTAACGTTTGATTTAGTTTTGTAGGGTGTGTTAGCGATCGCATAACGCACCTTTGAAAAATTTACCACCAACCATAAATGAGCGAGTTTTAGAGAAAATTTTATCTTTAGTTGACTTTAGTTGAAGATCTTCGTCAGATATCAATCTCAGAAATTCCTGATAAAGTAACTTGTGGACGGTTAGGAAATTCAACAACAAGCTTTAAATCACCACCTAAATCAGTAATATACTTTCGCAGAATTGAAAGCATTAAATCAGTATTTTGTTCCATTTGAGAAACATTTCCTTGATCAATTTGAAGAAGTTTTGACATTTGCTCTTGAGTGAGTTTGAGTGCTAGTCTCAATTGTTGTCGTGTCATTTCTTCAGCAATGAGAAAGTTAGATTCTTCAGCAATTTTTTGCTGTCTTTCTAGTGGTAACTGTTCTAGTTTTTCCTTTAAAGTTTTCCCCATTGTTTATTCTCACTTTTCTTCTGATTGGGTTTTTAATAGCTCATATTATTTCACCTCTCTAACTTTATAGTATTTTAACATCTTTTGCTTTAGGCTTTAAGTTTAAGTCTATAAATTTAAACTACGTATTAAATACTATACATAGGTTTAAGTGTAAAAACCACAATTTAAACCAATAACTAAACTTAATCACCATTTTCAGCCATCAATTACCCGCACATAAATAGCCCGCGCTATTTGGCGATTTATAGTCATAGATAAACTACCACATTTAATAATAAAAGTTGGAAATTGCTGTTCTACAGTAATGGTATTACCTGTTTTAATGCCCATTGATATCAGCTTTTTTCTAATTGTCTCATCCTGAGTTTGACAAAAAGTAACTATGCCACATTCTCCTGATTTTAGTAACTCTAAAGAACAGCCCATAACGGTAAAATTAGTAAACATTGAATTATCAAAATAAACAATGAAAATTGAAATGATGAAAGATGATAAACATCCTCCATCATTGTGAAAGTGAAAGAATTTAGGATTTCTAAATCCCGACAAATATTGTATTAAGCAAGGTAAGGTTCTTGGTGGGTTTTGATTGTGCAGTTAGAACGGGGATAGCTAACACATAATAAGGCGAATCCTTTGCCCATTTGCTCATCATCTAAAAAGGATTGATCATCTTGGTTAATTTCACCTTCAACAATCTTACCTACACAGCTAGAGCAAGCGCCGGATTTACAGGAGAAAGGTAATTCCAGACCAGCTTCTTCTGCTGCGTCTACAATTGTCATGTCTTCATCACATTCAATTGTGGTGTCTATATCTTCTTTTTTGTTGATCAATCTTACTTGATATGTCGCCATTTTCCGATTCTCCTCAAAGATTAATGAAGTGAGTTTTTGAGTTCGTTAAGTTTTCCGAGATCAAGTCAAAATTCAAAATAAAGGAGCTAACTTTTGAAGTTTGAACTATTCTATTTACCGCAAGGTACACCATTGGGAGTACCATCACTGGTTTTAAAGGACTTGCCACAACCGCAGGTATCAGTTGCATTGGGGTTGGAAAACTTAAAACCGCTATCCATAACTCCCTCAACAAAATCAACTACCACACCTGCTAATAACGGCGCACTTTTAGCATCAACGTAAATCAACACATTTCCTTGTTGAGTTACGATATCATCAGGTTGGGGCTTGCTAGTAATTTCGATGCCATACTCGTAGCCACTGCAACCACCATCTTTAACCGAGATGCGGACACCCTTTGTGGCGTTATTAGTTTCGTCGGTTGTAGAACCCTTGACAAATGCCCAGAGACGAAATTCTGCCTTTTCTGTTAAAGTAACAGTCATTTTATGTCTTATTCTGTAGCGAATATTCTGATTTGGATGTGGATTTTCAAGAAGTGGTAACTTACACCGTTGCGGCTTGAGATTGGGAATATCTCCAAGGGGCAGTATTACCGCAGACTGGACAATTGCGATCGCGGTGAGAACGACGTTTAGCAAATTCCATTCTGTTTAAATCAATGGTTAGTAATTCTGATAACAGCGGTTGACTAAAACCAGTAATCAGCTTTACCGCTTCCAAAGCCGTCAAACAGGCCAAGGTCCCAGAAACAGCCCCCAGCACGGAAAAACCGCGTCGGTCCCAATCCGGCTTTTCTGGAAACAGACAAGATAAACAAGGGGTGACACCGGGAATAATCGTGGTCAGGTAAGCCTCCATACCGTCCATGGCTGCCTCTACCATGGGCTTGCGCCAGCGGACACAGGCTTCATTTAACAAATTGCGTTCAGTGAAATTATGAGCGCAATCCAAAGCCATATCCGCCGACTGTACCAACCCATCCACATTTTCTGCGGTAATGTAATCGTGAACTACATCCACTTGAACATCAGGATTGATGGCTTTGAGGGTTTCTTGGGCTTTAAATACTCTGGGTTTACCCACCCAGTCATCAGTCATCAAAACCTGACGATTCATATCATCCAGCCGCAAATCACCACCTCGGACTAGGATCAGCCGCCCAACGCCTGCTACTGTTAAGTAAAGCGCCGCTGTACCACCTAATCCACCCACACCTGACACTAAAACAGTCGCTGATTTTAGGCGCTTTTGAGCTAATTCACCAAAATTAGGAAGCATCATTTGGCGACTATAGCGTTCCAATTCGGTAGGCGTTAGGTTAATCACTTTTTAACTCCTAATCTGAGGTGATTTCTGTCAGGGTGACAACATTTTTGGGCTTATCATTAAATACCTTGAACAGCTTTTGTTCATGGGGTGTGGATTCTATAAACACCTGATAAGCTTGTTGCAAAGCAACACAATATTTCTCTAATCTTTCTTGGTTACTGAGTTGAGGATAACTATCATCAATTTGACTCATGAACTGAGAAAACTTTTTCAAAATATGTAAACGGTTGACATTTACAAATTTTTGGTCATAGGGTAGATTAAAAAAGATGAAAAACTCTTCGGCATCTACGAGGTTTTTAAATTCATCAATATTGGTACTCATTTAGAATTCTCCATTTTTTTGAGTTGTTGCTTGAGTCCATCTAACTGACAGTAGATTTCGTAAGTTTCCGCAGCAACATCCATCAGTTTTTGGTAATCTGTGGGTAGTCCTTCTGCTAAATCATGCAGATCCATTTTCATTTGACCTGCTTTGCTATTTAGCTTTTTAATCTTGGTTGTGATTTCCTCAATTGTCATATTTTTTGTCCTTTGTCATTGGTCAGTTGTCCTTTGTCCGTTGTTAGTTGTAATTTGCTATAGAAGAGAACAAATTTGCAAGTCTCCTCTAACTAATCACCACTAACCACTGACTACTGACCAATGACTAATTAAAGATTGCCTACTTCCGGGAAACGTTTGGCTAAATCAATGCCTTTTTCCACAAACTTTGTGCCTTCTTCGTCTAATTTCTCGAAAGAATCAAAACCAAAACGATGAGCATCACGCAAAGTTTTCACAGCTAATAATAAGCGTCCTGAAAATACTAAAGCCCAACCAAAACCCTCATGTCCTAATTCAATAACTACATTAGAAATGAGTCCAGTTTCCTTTTCAATGCTGGCAGCTACCGCTCGAAAAAAGGCATTTATACGGGAAATAGTGGCGGGGTCAACTTCACCTTCTACAGAAATTTCTCGTTTCTTTTGTTTAGTAACAATATAGGGTTTGAGGATTAATTCATCAGTCCAATTTCGGTAGAAACCATAACTATCTTGCGCCCGAATTTGTTGAACTAATGCTTTCAAAAAAGGAGGTAAAATAACCTCTAAATTGTTACCAGTTCCATTCACATTATTTGTACTCATACTGTTGCTTCGTTTTCAATTTCTTCAGCAAAACTAGGTTTTTTCTGTTGTAAAGCTTTTCGTAACCAAGGTGGAGGATTACCTTTGAGAGTTTTGACTAATTTATCGAGAATTTCTGCAATTTTTTCCTCTTCAGATTTAGCCTTAACTGGGGTTACACCTTTCTTAATTAAACGAGCCGCTGCACTACCACCAATAGCCACAACATAAACAATTGTGCAATCATTAAGTGCTTGAAGTTTAGGGGTAATTTTATCCTCATTACCATCTTCTTTTAGATCACCTTCAAATTTGAGAGTTTCTACAAATTCATAGCCGTTGTCGGAAATTTCATAAACATCTATTTCCTTAGCCCAGCCAAAGTGAGCATTAACATGAATTCTGTCAGTTGTCGTAAAAGCAATTTTCACTTTCATTTGTCCTTTATTGGTTGTCAGTTGTCAGTTGTCAGTTGTTAGTTGTTATTTGTTGATTACTGATGACCATTGGTTGATCATTGATGATTCTTCATGTTCTATAAATAGGTTTCCCATGCCGAAAAGAAGCTCAATAGTACCGCGATAGCCTACTTTGGTAAATAGACCATTTCCTAATCGGTCATAAATAGGAATGCCTAAACGATAGAGGGGAATAAAAAAGCGTTTAGAGATGGTATTTACGTGGGAATTACCAATCAATAAATCAGAACCTATTGCCAATTTTTCAAAATCTTCTAAATCGCCAATGGTGACATTTTTAATAGGAAGTTCTTGAAGTAAGGGAGAACGAGTTGTGGTGACAGCATGATGAATTTCTGCCCCCATTGATTGCAAAAATTTAACTATAGTCCATAATAAATCTGGTTCTAAAGCTAAAGATACTCGTTTAGCACTAAAATAAAAGTGAGTATCTAACATTGCATCTTGCAATTGACGACGTTGACGACGATATTTTTCAGGAACGGGATTTCCACTTAATAAAGATAATTTTTGCAGAAATTCATCTACAGGTTCTAATCCTATTAGATCTCTGAATACTTGATAGTTAGTTCCGAAGCGTTCTTCTAAAATTTTCGCCGCCTGGCGCATACTTTCACCTAAGGCTAAGGTAAAAGCTGAACTACCCAAGGAACGTAATTCTTTTAAAGTTGTTCCACTAGCAGTTATAGCACTATAACCATCTTCCAAATGTCCATCTAATGAAGCTCCTAAATCAGGAACAAATATGGGTTCTAGTCCGAAAGCTGTAACTATTTCTCGAATTTCTTGAACATCTCCAGGAGTGAGAGCAGCACCAGCTAAAATTGTGATTTGTTCTGGTTTAATTCCCCCTGCTTGAGGAATTTCCTTAACAATACTTTCTACTGCGACTGCAAAACCGTCTTGTAAAGCACCTTTAAAATCGGGAGTGGGAGCAAAAATAATGGCTAAATGATTAAGTTCGGGGTGACGTTCTCGAATATCTTTTAAAAAACGTTCAATATCATCACCTCTAGTTTCTGTTAGCCCAGTAGTGCATAAACCAATGATTTCTGGTTGTACTTTTTCTACTAAAGTGAGAATAGCTTGCTCGACATTTTCCTCACCACCCAAAATAGTAGTAACTTCTGTCATTGCAGTGGTCGCAAGGGGAATTGCTTCCCGAAAATGTCGAACTAAAACTACTTTTGCGAAGGCTGTACAACCCTGAGAACCATGAAATAAGGGCATAGTTCCCTTTAAACCCAAGAAAGCTAAAGAAGCGCCTAAAGCCTGACTTTGTTTGAGGGGGTTGACAGTCACAGACTTTTCTGGAACAATTGCGATCGCCATAATCTCAATAATCTCAATAATCTCAATAATCTCAATAATCTCAAAATAATTTGTCAGGAGTTCAGGAGTTCAGGAGGAAAATATTGATCTTTTACCTTTTAGCTTCTTACTGTCACCTGTCACCTATCACCTGTCACCTAAACTTCCCAAGGAGCGGGCTTGCGAATTTGCTCCCACACAGGACTATATAAAGCCTCAGTCAACTCCCGCGCCATTTCTACCATACCCACATAACCCGCGTAGGGATGATGACGTTCTTGGTTAATATCTAAAAAGGGAATTCTGGCTTTTAAAGCTGTATATTGATTTCTACCGCCAGCAATAAGCATATCTGCGTTAGTCTCTGCAATTAATTTCAGGAGTTCGGAAGCGTTTCCTTTCTCCAGCATAATACCATCATTACCCAACAAATTTTTAATTTTAGCTTTATCTTCTTCCGTACTTTTGCGGGTACTTGTGGCCACAACTTCAATTCCCAAATCTTTCGCAGCGGAAATAATTGACCAACTTTTCACACCACCAGTATAGAGAACAATGCGTTTTCCTTTTAATTTTTCTCGATAGGGAGCAAGTGCAATATCTAAGGCCGCTGTTTCTTCAACAATGAGTTTTTCTGTGCGTTCCTGTAAATCAGCATCACCTAATTTAGCCGCCACAGTTCGCAAACAACGGTTAATATCATTAATGCCATAAAATGACTCTTCAATGTAAGGAATACCGTAACGCTCCTCCATTTTTCGCGCCATATTTAAAAGCGCTCGTGAGCAGATCATGACATTTAATTTTGCCCGGTGAGCATAACGTACTTCTTGATAACGAGCATCACCTGTAATTTTTGATAAAACCCTAATTCCTAACTTTTCAAATAAGGGTAAAACTCCCCACATTTCCCCCGCAATGTTGTATTCACCTATTAAATTAATATCATACGGGGTAGTATATTCAGGTTCAGCAGTTCCCACTACATATTCTAGTAAAGCCTCACCACCAAAACGATTACCTAAGTTCTTACTACCAATGAATCCCGGAGCAATAACAGGAATGACAGGAGTTCCAATTTTTTCGGCTGCTACCTTACAAACTGCATCAATATCATCACCAATTAGGGCTGTAACGCAGGTGGCGTAAACAAAAATTGCCGCAGGGTTGTAGTTTTGATTAACTTCTAAAATCGCTTTATAAAGCTTTTTTTCACCGCCGAAAATTACATCATTTTCCCCAACATCGGTAGTAAAACCCGTTTTATAAAGCATTGGACCTGAAGACAAACTCCCACGACTTCCCCAGGAATTTCCAGCACAAGCGATCGGACCATGAACCAAATGAGCCGCATCAGTAATTGGGACTAAAGCAATCATCGCACCATCAAAAGCACAACCCCCTTGAGCCGCACCTGGTTGAGCTTGTTGGGTACAAGATTTATTCTTTTTTTCTCCCTGTTTTTTTTGATTATGTTCACATCCTGATTCATTGAGCAATTCGTTAATTTTACTTTGGGTGATTTTCATTTTTATTCTCGCAGTAGATAGAATTTATTAACAGTACAAATCTTGATGAAAGTCCATCATTAAAATGATGATTTACACAAAATTACAGCCAAATTCACATATTTAGACTACAGTTTAAATTAATATATTTCTTCCTTTGCGTCTGAGCGCGAAACAAGATTAACTTAATATTTACACAGATAAACCTGCAAAAAAGATATGTATTTATCTATATTTTCCAGAGTGGGATTTTCATAACATTGATTAACGCTAATCAAAAGAGATAATTTTTCTGGGAACTTATGGGAAAATTCATCTGTCAGGTAGATGAAAGGAACAAAGAGTAGGCTATTTAGGCTAATGGAATTGGAGATAGGGGAGAGGATTTTAGGGAATTTACCCAATTTCCTGTCCCCTTTGCTTATTTGCGACCGAAAGGAGGGGAAAATCCCACCCCTAGATAATTCTTAACGAACTAAGTCGTAGGAAATATCGGTTTGACCAGGAACATTGGTAGTACGGTCAATTTCTTCAAAGATTGTATTGACAATCCAGTTCAACAGGTTAATAACACCTTTATAACCAACAGTTGCGTAACGGTGGTAGTGGTGACGGTCCATGATAGGATAACCAATTCTCACCAAAGGTACACCACAATCACGCCATAAATACTTACCGTAGGAGTTACCAATTAATAGGTCTACGGGTTCGGTAAATAACAGGGAGCGTAAGTGCCACAAGTCTTTACCACCCCAGATTTTAGCGGACTTACCGAAGGCGCTAGAATCTAACAATGCTTGCAATTCTTTCTCAAATACTTCATTGGTGTTGTGAACCAAGATGTGTACTGGTTCAGCGCCCATTTCCAACATGAAACCAACTAAGCTGTAAACTAAGTCAGGATCACCATAGATAGCGAAACGCTTACCATGTAACCAAGCATGGGAGTCAGTCATCGCATCAACTGCACGACCACGTTCGATTTCTAACTCTTCAGGAATAGCCTTACCAGTCATTTCGCTGAGTTTCATCAAGAACTCGTCAGTTCCCTTGATACCCCAAGGACGAGAAACACAAACGTCTTGACCCCATTCCTTAGCAATGTATTCACGGGTCTTGGCTGTGGAGTAAGCTTGAAGAGCAATGGTAGCTTTACCGTTAATGGAATCTGCTGCATCTTCGAGCTTAGTACCACCTGGGTACATATTGTACGCACCATCATTAGGTGAGTCAACATAATCACTGTTGTCAGATAATAAGGTGTAGTCAAAACCGAATAGGTTAGCAATGCGCTTAACTTCGCGGTTGTTTTCTACGTAGGTATCAAAACCAGGAATAAAGTTGATTTTACCGTTGCTCTTGGCTTTCTTCTTACCTGCGGTTAAGGTAGAAAGGATTCCCTTCATCATGTTATCGTAACCAGTGATGTGAGAACCAACGAAGCTAGGAGTGTGAGCAAAAGGGACTGGGAAATCTTGAGGAACTGAACCAGCGTCTTTAGCGTTACCAATGAATGATTGTAAGTCATCACCGATAACTTCTGCCATACAGGTGGTGCAAACAGCAATCATCTTAGGATTGTATAGTTTGTAAGAGTTAGCCAAACCATCAATCATGTTTTGCAAACCACCGAATACAGCCGCGTCTTCTGTCATGGAAGAAGAAACACCCGCAAATGGTTCTTTGTAGTGACGGGTTAAGTGGGTACGGAAGTAAGCCACGCAACCTTGAGAACCTTGAACGAAGGGAAGAGTACCTTCAAAACCTACGGCCGCAAACATAGCGCCTAAAGGTTGACAACCCTTAGCTGGGTTAACGGTTAAAGCTTCCCGCGCAAAGTTCTTTTCCCGATATTCCCAGGTTTTTGTCCAGTCTGCTACCCGTTGTACTTCTTCGGAAGTGTGGCCATTTTCAAACTGTTTCTTGTTTTCAAACAGTTGTTGGTATTCTGGTTGGTGGAATAGCTCAACGTGATCCTGAATCTTTTCTGGATTCTGAGGCATTTTCTGTATCTCCTGCGGTGTATGATGTTTGCGTTTGGTGGAGAGTCGGAAATACCACTCAAGATTCAGAATGCAAAATTCAAAACTGAGAATTTTTAATTTTGAATCTTGAATTTCCAACTCTCCTGGGGTAAAACCCCAGATTTTTGTTCCCTAGACGGCCGCTTTAGCTTTAACTTTAGCTTGAGCTTTTTTGTTCCAGGGAGCGCCAATTAATCCCCAGGTTGGGCTGTTGAGCGCCAAGTCCATGTCACGAGCGAAAATGGCAAATCCGTCGTAACCGTGGTAAGGACCGGAGTATTTATTCTGCTGGTTTAATAGGTTTTAACTAGAAAAGTTGATGATTTCTGCAATGTCAGCGATAAACTATGTTTGCGGTTAACGCATTTATTTTTAGTCTCAATATAGTCTAAAAGTTTAAGAATTAAGTTTCGCGCAAAGACGCGGAGGAGCAAAGGCGCAAAGGATGAAAGAAAATCTATTATGGGAATTAAAACAGGTAAATCTGCGTTTGAAGTCTGCAAAAACCAGGGTAACAATCCGAGAATCAAATGGATGTCTGCAATTACGGGCAACTTTACCTATTAAACCAGGTGATGCAGATATCAACAACACAGGCAAAAAACAATATAACCTCAGTTTGAATATTCCAGCCAATTTAGATGGACTGAAAACTGCGGAGGAGGAGGCTTATGAATTAGGTAAGTTAATTGCGAGAAAAACTTTTATTTGGAATGATAAATATTTGGGAAATTTAGGAAATGACGGCATTAAAAAAGAGTTAATAACTATTGGTGAGTTATTAGCAAAGTTTGAAGATGAATATTTTAAAAGCCATAAACGCACTACTAAAAGTGAACATACTTTTTTCTATTATTTTTCCCGAATTAAACGTTATACAAATGCTGATGATTTGGCTAATGGGGAAAGTTTGATTAATGCAATTGAAAAAATAGATAAGGAATGGGCTAAATATAATGCTGTGAGGGCTATTTCTGTATTTTGTCAAGTTTTTAAAATTGAAATTAATTTAATTAATTATGCTAAAGTCCCTGAAAGTAATTCTCGCAATATTCCCACTGATAAACAAATAGTTACAGGATTTTACAAGTTTGATGAATATCTCAATCATCGCGGTAAGCAAGTTAATCAAGATGTCAAAGATAGTTGGCAATTATGGCGTTGGATCTATGGAATGTTGGCGGTTTTTGGGTTACGTCCCCGTGAGCTTTTTGTTAATCCTCATATTCATTGGTGGTTGAGTGATGAAAATATAGATTTAACTTGGAAGGTTGATCAAGATTGTAAAACTGGGGAAAGAGAAGCTTTACCTTTATATAAAGAATGGATTGATGAATTTGATTTAAGAAATCCTAAATATTTGCAAATGTTAGCGATCGCAATCAGTAAAAAAGACCAGAACAATCATGCAGAAATCACGGCTTTAATTCAAAGGGTGAGTTGGTGGTTTAGAAAAATTGGTTTGGATTTTAAACCCTATGATTTACGTCATGGTTGGGCAATTCGAGCGCATATTTTGGGCATTCCTATGAAAGCTGCGGCGGATAATTTGGGTCATAGTGTGCAGATTCATACGAAAACTTATCAACGTTGGTTTTCTTTAGATATGCGAAAATTAGCAATAAATCAGGCTTTGAATAAACGGAATGAAGTTGAGTTGATTAAGGATGAAAATACAGGGTTGAAAATGGAAAATGAACGGTTGAAGATTGAGGTGGAAAAGTTGAGAATGGAAATGGTTTATAAAAATAGTTAATTTCGCTTATTAATTGATATAAGCTGTACTGCATTTAATTTGTGTAATTATTTTGTGTAATTATAGCGGGCAAGACTTGTACTGAGCTTGGCCGAAGTATGCCTGCACTACAAGATTTAGCCTAGGATTCTACAATTTAGCTGGGTCACAGCTTACTTAGGAAAGAATATATAAGTATTGTTTAAGCTTGAATTAGGATGCGTAAATTAATCGCTAATAAGCACAAATACATATACTTCTTTAATCAATAGACATTGCTGATATAGATAATAAAATTATAAGCGAAACATAATTGATATTGGCATGATGCAACGCATAAATTTAACCATTTATTGTACTTTGCTTATTTTATTGTTAACCTTCCAGTGCCAATATCTTAACTGTTCGGATTAGTTCTTTGTTACTTAATCGTCCAATCAAAACTGAGTGTTTCATGCTGTACCTAGTCCTGACATTAAAGAAGAGATAATAGCTCAACACAGTCTCTAAAGACCTGATGACGAGTTTTTAGATCTTTTGTTCCTTGTCAAGAGAGGTTTTCAGAGCATGGTTGCTCGAGTTTTAGGTTAGACCCCCTGTGGGCATAAGAACCTGGTTTCTGGCCTGACAGGCAATGTAATTAAAAAACTGAACTGGCACGTAAAAACGACATCAACAGAAAAATTCTCAATATAATATGCCTACAACAACACTAGCCGGTTTCGCTGGCTTTCCTGCTGCAACCTACTCCAGTAGCTTCTTTTGGGACACATTTACATCCGGTAGTCAGATTACTGGTAACACCAATGGTGTCACCGTACCTTTGACTACTCTTGGTCTGCCTCTTGGTGGTTTCAGTTCCATGCAAGTTGGTAACAATGGCACTTACTGGTTTCAACCAGATAACGGTTATGGTCAAAAACCTAACAGTGCCGACTTTTTGTTACGTCTTTACCAAGTTGACCCAAGCTTAAAAGGAGCGGAAACTGGTGCAGATGGTAGTGTCCAGTTTTTGAACTTTATTCAATTCCGCGACCCAGACAAGAAGATTAACATTCCTAACTTCACTCTGGTTAACGAAAACACTGCTGAGAGAAACCTAACAGGTGGTGACTTTGATATCGAGTCATTCGTCTTTGATAAAGACGGCACAATCTGGGTGGGAGACGAGTTCGGTCCTTACCTATTGCGCTTTGATGCTACTGGTAAATTGCTAGAAGCTCCCATTGCTGTACCTAACGTCTTCGCTCCCCAAAACCCTGCTGTATTGGCTGGAAATGCCACTGCTAACTTAGGTTCTAGAGGGTTGGAAAGTACAGCAATCAATACCAGCAAGACCAAGCTCATCACCGCTTTGGAAGGTGTCGTTACTGGTGACAGTGCTACCAACGATGTTCTCCGTATCTACGAATTTGACTTAACCAGCAAAACCTTCGGCACACAATACAAATATAAACTGGAGAAGACTTCTAACTCCCAGTCAATCAATGACTTGACAGCTATCAATGATAATGAATACTTAGTCATTGAAAAAGACCGCTTAACTGGGGCTGCTGCTGAATTCAAAAGGATTTATAAAATTGACTTGACCCAGGTAGACGCCAATGGCTTTCTGATCAAGCAAGAAGTCGCTAACCTGTTAGACATTCAAGACCCCAATGACTTGAATGGTGATGGTTCAAACAGCTTTAAATTGCCATTCCAAAACGTTGAAGCTTTGACTATCGTTGACAAAAATACCATTCTGGTAACAAACGACAACGATTTTCCTTTCGTTGCCGGCAGCAGAACCCCCGGTCAAGTAGATGGAACTGAAGTCGCTCTATTGAGACTAGACACTCCTCTTAACATACCCAGAAGACTAAGCATCAGTGATGTAACTGCGGTAGAGGGATCAAATGCTGTGGTGACAGTGACTCTGAATGAAGCTAGTACTACTGCTGTAACAGTTAACTACGCTACCGCTGCTGGTACTGCTGCGACCACTGACTACAGTGCTAATACTGGTAGCACACTCAGCGGCACACTCACCTTTGCTCCAGGGCAGACCAGCAAGACTATCACCTTTAGGACTACATCTGATACAACTGCTGAAGCGGATGAAAGATTCACCGTTACATTAACTAACCCTGGTGGTGCAACTATCCCCTTCGTAACTGGCACAGTAACTATCACCGATACCGTTAGCTCTGCTGCTACTGCTACATTAGCGGCAACAAAAACAAACCTGACCCTAACTGGAACTGCCAATGTTAATGGTATAGGTAACGCTGGTAATAACACCGTTAGAGGTAACAGTGGTAATAACCAGCTTGATGGCGCTGCTGGTAATGACATCCTCATTGGTGGTGCTGGTAATGACACCCTCATTGGTGGTGCTGGTAATGACAGTCTTGATGGTGGTGCTGGTAATGATACTTATCGCTTCACTCTCGCTACACTAGGTAACGACATCATTAGGGATACCTCTGGTATAGATACCATTAGCTTTGATGGTGCTGCGGCTTCATTAGGTGCCACTGTGAATTTGGGTATCAACACTGCTCAAACCGTTGTGACTAATACACAAATCACATTAACTGCGATAGATGCCATTGAAAACGCCATTGGTGGTTTGGGTGCTGACCGTCTCACTGGTAATGCTCTTAACAACACCTTAACCGGTGGTGCTGGTAATGACACTCTTAATGGTGGTGCCGGTGATGACACCCTTGTTGGTGGTTTGGGTACTGACAGCTTAGTTGGTGGTGCTGGTAATGACCAGTTCGTATTCAATGGCACCGCAGCTTTCAGTGCCGCTGCAACTGGTAATGGTATAGACATCATCGCTGACTTTAGCGCTGGTGACAAGATCGCTTTGAGAAAAGCAGTATTTACGGCTGTAACCAGTGTTGCTGGTGCCGGATTTAGTGTGGCTTCAAACTTTGCCGTTGCTACAAGTGCGGCTAGTGCAGCAACAAGCAGCGCTCAAATTGTTTATGTCCTAGGTACAGGTACAAGTAACGGTGGCCTCTACTATAACCAAAATGGTGCTACTGCTGGTTTTGGTACCGGTGCTCAGTTTGCATCTATCGTTGGTACTCCTACTTTAGCTGCTAGTGATTTCATTGTTACTGTTTAATCTGGAGTTATTACTTACACTCGGATTTTTCACAAACAATAACTTAGTTTATTGATTTTACTCATGCGGGGAAGTTTGACTTCCTCGCTTTTTTTGATGGGATATTTTTGTCAGTTGCTATAATCAAGACAAAATGATTTGTTAATTGCGGCGATCGCATTAGCAAATGATCTCACTCTAGTTACTCACAATACACGGGAATTTAGCCGTATTGATGGCATAAAATTAAGAAAACTAAAGATCATCGACCAATGACAACTACACTCGTTAAACCCTCCCAATTCTTACCTGAAGGAATCTGCATCAAGCGTATTAAGAACCTCATGCTATTCAAATTTACCGATAAGCTAAGTGAACGGATGCAAGAACTCCTTGATAAAAACAAATTGGATACCCTCACCCCAGAGGAAGCAATAGAACTAGAGGCAATAGGGGAACTTGACGACATCTTCAGTTATATTAACGCTGCTGTTGCTGCTCAAGATCATGCCCATTCCTAAAACTCTTTATCAGCAGGTCAGACAACGCGCTCAATGTCGCTGTGAATACTGTCACTACCCTGAACTTCTCAGCACAGCCCCCCTTTCTATTGACCATTTGCAACCTCAATAACCTACTAATATTATTTTTGTAAAGTATGGTATAACTGGTCAATCAACAATCATCTCAACCACCTAGCCGAAAAAATGCTATGATTAGTCAATGGGTAAACTAAGTAAATTAATTAAATATCTTCTCTCTTTCCTGAAGCCAGATTTGAAGAAATTAGTTATGTTTTGGAAGCATTTGGATATCAGGAAATTAGAGCGAAGGGAAGTCATCACGCTTTTGAAAATGATCAAGGAGAAGTGATTATTATTCCCAAAAAAGGGGGTAAAAAAGTTAAACGAACGTATATTGAAGAAACGATTAGATTACTAGATTTGGAAAATTGGCAAGATGAAAACTAATTCTCAACTTGAGCATCAATCTTTAGAATATTATCTGTCTTTAAAATATCTCATGTCTATTTATCCAGAAGAGGACGGAGGATATACAGTAATGATTCCTGACTTACCAGGTTGTATGAGTCAGGGCGAAAGTTTAGAGGAGGCAATAGAAAATATTAATGAAGCGAGAGAGTTATGGATAGAAACTGTTTATTGTAGTGGTAAAAAACCAATTCCTTTACCTTCTAAACTAATTTCTATCATTAATTCGTGAACAACCATCAAAAATCAAAAATTTTATCCAACCTGAACGAATCAGAAATGTAAAAGTAGTAGTTGAACAACTGACAGGAAATATGGAACGGGAAAAGCTATAGCAAGTAGCTTTGAGTCAGGTACACCTTGTGCGGGCAAGATGCCCGCACCACAAGAGTTTTATCATTAATATCTGTACTTCATAATATCGGAAACTGCTGTATGTTGGCTAGAGACAAGTTTAAAACATCTTTCTTATCAGTTGCTATAATCAAAACAAACTGAGAAAAATCCTGCTATGATAGCCATTCCCCAACAACCGGCAAAAATGACCATTGAGGAATATCTTGCATGGGAACTTAACCAAGATATTCGCTATGAATACATCAACGGTGAAGTTTTCGCCATGACTGGTGGTACAATTCCCCATAATGATATTGCTCTCAATCTTTACACATCTTTACGTCCTCACCTCCGTCCTAGAGGTTGTCGAATCAATGTATCAGATGTAAAAGTGCAAGTTACCTCTAAAGGTCCATACTTCTATCCTGATCTGATCGTCAGTTGTCACCCTGAAGACATCAATGCCCGTAAATTTATTCAAAATCCTAAATTAATTGTTGAAGTTCTTTCTCCCGGTACAAGCGGTAAAGATAGAGGTGAAAAATTCCGATATTATTTGACCATACCCACTTTACAAGAATATATCTTGATTGATTCAGAAAAAATCTCCGTTGAACGTTATTCTCGAGGAGAAGGAAGAATGTGGCTTTATTATCCCTACACTACTGGAGACATGATTACTTTATCAAGTATTGCATTTGAATTTCCCATAGAAATGCTTTATGATAGTGTGGGGTTGGAAACAGAAACATAAAATCACATTTCCAAAATAAATCTGATTAATTTCAGATGAAATTTAATCTCTTATTAAAATTATGACAAAGCGGAAAAAAAGCAATCTTCAATGGATTAAGGAAACCCTAGAACTGAAACCAGATCATCATTGGGAATCTCCCCCAGAATACAATATTTTTGTCGCAGGTAGGGGGGCTGTGCGGTTTAATGTCCCTCGTGGTTGGATAACTCAACCCCAGGAAAAATCATTTAAGTTTACAGATAAAAAACCACCTGATGATGATTGTTGCTTAGAAATGTCTTACAATCATTTACCTCCTAATGATTGGACTCTGTTTCCCCTCAAATCTACTTTAAAGAAAATTATGGAAGATGATAGTCGTGATGTAATTGCAAGAGGAGAGGTGATCACTGTCAAAAGACAAACGGCTAAAATTATGTGGTGTGAAATTAAATTTATTGATACTCAAGCCGAACCCAGGGAAGCTTTTTCTCGGACTTGTGTTGGTTTGGGTTCTAATATTCAATGTTTAATTACCTTTGATTATTGGGCAGATCAAGCAGAACAATTAATACCGGTTTGGGATGAAGTCATGCGGAGTTTAACACTAGGATTATATATCAGAGATCCTAGAACCGGTTTAGCTTTTCCTGATTAAAAGGTTAATTAACAAATCATCTGTGTTTATCTGCGTTTATCTGCGTTTAATTATGATTTATTGTACCTAACTCGAATAGTAATTACTGATGGTAACTATTTATAGTAGTTATTGCACTGGATTGGCAAAATGTGGTTAGATGTTGTGGAAAACTTTCGTAATTTGCTTTTTCATACTTCGTCTTAATATGCAAACCGATCTTATTAAACAATTACAAGTCAATCTTTCTGTAACTGCTGCTACCTTAGCCTTGTTGGTGACAGCACCATCAATTGCTCATGGTCAAGTTAAGAGTACCACCACTAAGCCAGTCTCATCAACTCCTAAGACATCAGTAGTTAATATATCCATTACTGAGGCTGAAGTGCTGGACGCTCAAAAGTCCTGGGGTAATGCGTTGGTTAATATCAGCACTACCTATGATCAAAAGGGGATAGCCGCTGCTAGAACATTGGCGGACAAGGTGATAGATGAATTATATGCTTATCAGTCGGGATTGGTGTTGTTTAAGCCTACCTTAACAACTGGAGACCAAACCTTCCGCACGACACACAAAGGAGCTTTGTCTTATTTTGTGGGTGGTGATTCCTCTTTCCCTAAAGATACTGGTTTTGCTCTCAAAGGATGGCGAAAAGTGGAAATTCGCAACGCTGGCATTTTTATTGTCGGTAATACTGCTACCACTATGGGTAATGTTTCCCTGACTGATAAAGCCGGTAAAGTCACAACAGTAGATAAAACCTGGCAGTTTATTAGAGGTAATGATGGAAAATTGCGTATTATCTTACACCATTCTTCTCTGCCTTATAGTCCAAAATAAACATCGCTTAGATCTCCGAATTCTCCCAGAAGTCGGGGATGTGAAATAACTCTATTGATTAGCGATCTGCTACGGTGGATTCATTAGGTCATTTGCACCTTAATATTCCCACACAAATTGAGCCGGGACAAGTAAATATTGTCATAGTAATTAATCCAATTGTTGCATGTAAAGATCAAACTAAAGATCAAAATCCCAACCATGATTTTACATTTCTTTACAGAGTTTAGTTTTTTCATGCCAACTTATTTATTTTCAAGATATTGGGTAAACTAGAAGCGATAAAGTAAACCATTACACAGATTGGTAATTCAATATTCATGGCAAATCCCACCGCAACTCTGGAAACTTCCCTTGGTACTATTACTCTTGAGCTATTCACTGATGTTATGCCCATAACGGCGGGAAATTTCATCAAATTGGCTAAAAGTGGGTTTTATGATGGTCTACATTTCCACCGGGTGATTAATAACTTCATGGTGCAGTTTGGTTGTCCCTACAGCAAAGATCCTAGCTCCCCCCGTGCAGGAACAGGTAATAGTCCTGATGGGTGCATTCAAGATGAGCATCCTGAAGATGGGAAACTTTCTAATGAACCGGGAACTCTATCTATGGCTAATACCGGGCGGCCTAATAGTGGTAGTTGTCAGTTTTTCATCAACACTGTCCACAACTCCTATCTGGATTGGTTTACCCCCGGTCAATCTAAGCATCCCGTGTTTGGTCGAGTGACTGAAGGCATGGATGTATTAAAAGCCATTGAAACCACTCCAACAGGATCTGGCGATCGCCCCAAAACTCCGGTGAAAATGATCAAAGTGACTGTCCACGAATAAACTAGAATAAACCGAAAAATTGGTGCGGAGATTTTCTCCGCACATCCCTATTTTCAGGCAAAATCCTCTGTTTTTTTAATTGTTCACCCGACAAACTAGATGCCCAACTTCTCAGATCATTAAATGATAGCATGGTAATTACTGATGGTAACTATTGACTGGATTGGCACAACGTGGTTAGATGTTACTGAAAACTTTTGTAACTTGCTCTTAATATGCAAACCAATCCGATTAAACAATTACGAGTCAATCTTTCTGTAATTGCTGCTACCATAGCCTTGTGGGTTACATTGTTGGTGACAGCGCCATCCATGGCTCATGCTCAAGTTAGTAGTACCATCACTAAGCCAGTCTCATCAACTCCTAAGACATCAGTAGTTAATATATCCATTACGGAGTCTGAAGTGCTGGCCGCCCAAAAAGCCTGGGGTAATGCGTTAGTTAATATCAGCACTACCTATGATCAAGAGGGGATAGCCGCCGCTAGAACATTGGCTGAGAAGGTGATAGATGAATTATATGCTTATCAGTCGGGATTGGTGTTGTTTAAGCCTACCTTGACAACTGGAGACCAAACCTTCCGCACGACACACAAAGGAGCTTTGTCTTATTTTGTGGGTGGTGATTCCTCTTTCCCTCAAGATACTGGTTTTGCTCTCAAAGGATGGCGAAAAGTGGAAATTCGCAACGCTGGTATTTTTATTGACGGTAATACTGCTACAACTATGGGTAATGTTGACATTACTGATAAAACAGGTAAAGTCACAACAGTAGATAAAACCTGGCAGTTTATTAAGGGTAATAATGGCAAATTGCGTATTATCGTACACCATTCTTCTCTGCCCTATAGTCCAAAATAAACATGGAATAGATCCCCGACTTCCGGGAGAAGTCGGGGAGTTGACAGGTGACAGGTGACAGTTGACAGTTGACAGGAAAGCGATAGCGTAACCGCTGCTGCAAGCAGATCGCCAACTTTTTGACTTTTTGGACAATTTCTTCAGCGAGTGGAGATTGTTGGTTTGACGGGGGTGATGGGGTATTGGTTGAGAAGATCATCGAAATTCGTCAGCAATATCGCTTAAAATTACCTGATGCAGTAATCGCGGCCATGATAATCCAAAATTCAGCCAGCTTAGTGACTGTTGATCAAGAATTTGCAAAGATCAATATTTTGACGGTAATTAATAGACATCTCCGAAAATTAAATATGCGTGACTTACAACCCTTGTAGAGACGTTCCATGGAACTTCTCTACATTCTTTTCTGGAGATGTCTAATTGGTAGCGATCGCTGTGGTACATTGTCTGATAGCTTACAGGATGTGATTGATCATTTTAAGCGATCGCTTTCTAGTATCAAACATTAATTATTTAAAAGCTTCAATCTGATCTAAATAAACATTAATTAACTGATGATCAGCCACTAAAATTTCAATTTCTGGCCAAACTCTGGACAGGAGTGAGTGAAATTGACGTTTTCGCACATTCCCAAAGCGTAGATGTACTACTTTAGGCGGGAGTAAATCAACCATCATGCGATCAGAAAAATCTGCATCTTTGGTAACAATTACCAGTTTTCTTTCTTTCGCATACTGCCATATTTGGGTATCACTTGGACTGTCACCTAAGATGGAAACATGGACAATGAGTAAAGATGGGGTAAATTGAATTTTCACGGGTAGATTTTCATCGAATAAAAACCCATTCATGCGATTTTTCTCACTTCGTAGTGATTCCCCATCAACTTTGCTGCAAATTGAATACAAGCATAAATATCTTCTCGTTGTAGAGAGGGGTACTCTTCCAGAATTTCCTCAATTGAATCACCAGCGCCTAAAAACTCCATAATTGTTTGTACAGAAATTCGAGTATTAGTAATAATGGGTCGTCCATTGCAAATATCTGGATGAATAGTTATTCTGCTTTCCATTTTGTTTACTTCTTGTCGTTATTAGTTAATTGTAGCATTTGTCTGATAGCGTGGCGCAAGCTATATGAGGATTTCCAGGATTTACAGGATGAGGGATCTATTTGCAGATGAGGTTGCTAATTTGACGGTGATTAATTGGTAGCGATCGCTGTGGTACATTGTCTGATAGCTTACAGGATGTGATTGATCATTTTAAGCGATCGCTGGTTATCTTATTCAAGAATTATTTGCAGGTGACACCAATAAATTATTGCAGCTAAGTAGGTAAACGGAAAAAAACCGACATAAGTAACGAAAAGTAAAGTTACCCAAAACCTCTTCCCAGTTAAGAGTTCCCTTGTCATAACGACAATTTTTAACGCCAGCCTACTTAGATCAACCTTTTATAGATATTGAATTAACGGCTTTTTTAGAGCAAAGTTTAGATATCTTACCAGCATCAGAAGTAGAATTACTGCATTTTCTAGCTGGTCAAAATGGCTCGATTTTATTAAGTGAACTGGAAAATAGTCATCAGGTTTATGAGCTAATAGTTTGTAGTATTCAATCCCTAAAAAGGCGTTTCCTTCTTTCTACTCAACAGATAAATGCAGAAGTGAGTTTAGAGATTTCATCTCTGATTAGGAAATTTTACCACAAACTAGATTATAATTAAATCCCTAAATTCCCGACTTTTTCAAGAAGTCAGGGATCTAAATTCTAAATTAGATTTTATCTGGGTCAATATTTAATTCTCGCAACTTTGCTGCTAACCGTTGAGCTTTTTCATCAAACATTGCTGCTCTTTGGGTTTCTATTTCTGCACTTTCTTCCGGTGTGGGAACTAAATCTCCATCTGGTGTAAAATACCTTAATAAACCCTGAACAATTCCTAAATATAAACCTAATTCTTGACTCCATAAATGTCCCTTTTCATTGGGTTCTACAGGTTGATATTTACCATGTATTAAATAAAAACCTGCAAATTCTAAAGTATAGGGATCAAACCAAAAATACTCAGGTGTGCGGAAAATATCTTGATAAAGTTCTTTTTTAGTTTCTCTGTCAGTTTTCGCTGTGGTTGGTGAAAGAATTTCCACAATCAGGTTAGGATATTTACCATTTTCTTCCCATACAACCCAACTTTTTCTAGTTTTTCGTTCTGTTCCTAACACCACGAAAAAATCTGGACCTCTAACATCTTTTGATTTTTTTTGATGGGGACTATAGTAAATACTGAGATTTCCGACAGCATAAAAATCATTTCTCTCTTTCCATAACCATTTGAGAGATTTTATTAAGAGCATTATTTGTTCGAGATGCAGTTCTGTTTCCACGGGAGGTTCATCACTATATAGGTCACTGGGTGGGAAAATTATCTCTTCTGATATATCTTCTAATGTGTTAGATGGGGATTCTGGTGCTTGAGTAATCATCATGGTATGATACCAAGTAGTTATTTGTTGATTATAACATGACTGCGAAAATGTTAAATTATACCTACACAACACAAAAAATTTTAATTATGTTTATGAAAATGTTACGATATCAGTGGTAGTAGAGGAAAACAACGATGAAAAAAGCATTGATGATCAAAATACTCATTTCATCCCTAACTTGCTTAAATATATTTACTCCTCATCAGGTTGCGGCTCAACTGTTACCGCAACCTTGGGTGACGGTGGGAAGTAAAGATAGTGAAGTTACTTATGGTGCGGGTGTTAAAGTTTTAGGTTTTGGTGTTGAAGTAGGAAGGGGTCCTGAAGGTGCTATGGGAGGAGATTTTTTAAAATTCTTGAGTTTACCATTTATTTCACCTTATGTCGGAATTGGTTGGTATTCGGAAGATCAAGGAGTGGCTGTTTCCGGTGGTGTACAAGTAGTCACTAGCGATCATGTTTTTCTGGGTGCTGGTTACAATTCTGTGCGAGGAGTTAATGGTCAAATCGGTGTGAAATTTTAGAGGATGTTTGGGTTTTTTAATTCTTTTTTTCAATCTCCTTGTCGCCCGTTAAGCCTTCTATTTCTTCTTGAGTAAAAATAGGAGGCCATAATTCAGAAACAGCTAATTCCCAACCTGGAAAAAGTTCTGGTAAAGTTAAAATATCGCCATTATGAAAAACTATTGCTTCACCTTGAGAACGATAAACTGTTACAGTTTCTTCATCAGGATCAATTAAAATTCCAATAATTGCACCTAATTTGATCAAGTTGAGAATCTTATTTTTTAATGTTTTAATTCTATCACTTTGAGATTTAATTTCTACTACTAAATCTGGTACAAGTTCACCAAAATAGCGGGGACTTTGACGCAGACGTGCAGCACTGACAAAAGAAACATCGGGAGCGGTGAGGTTGCTATCAGGTAAAATAAAACCTCCCGCAGAATCAAATACTCTTCCTAAACGACGGGGATAAACCCAATTCGCTAATAGTCGGCTAAAAAGAATACCAATTTCGCTAGATACGATATCTGATGGACCCACAATAGAAATTCTCCCGTTTGTTAATTCAACATCGTAATCTAAACCTGCATCATTGATAGCAGTTTGCAGTTTTTCTACATCTTTAATAGTCATGATTGACATAAAATAATACTCCTAATATACAAAGTTGGGGTGATTCAACCAAACACAATTTGATTTGAGATTTCCTTAAATTGTATCTGGATCAATATTTAACTCTCTCAATTTTGCGGCTAACCTTTGAGATTTTTCATTTGATATTTTCGCTTTTTCTGCTTCCATTGCTGCTCTTGTTGCTTCCATCTGTGCGCTTTCTTCCGGTGTAGGAACTAAAACTCCTGATGATGTAAAATATCTTAATAAACCCTCATGAATCCCTAAGTATAAACCCAATTCTTCACTCCATAAATGTCCTTTTTCGTTAGGTTGTAAGGGTTGATATTTGCCACTAATTAAATTAAATCCTGCAAATTCTAATGTATAAGGATCAAACCAAAAATAATCAGGTGTACGGAAAGTATCTTGATAAAGTAGTTTTTTAGTTTCTCTATCAGTTTTAGCTGTAGTTGGTGAAAGAATTTCGACAATGACATGAGGATATTTGCCATTTTCTTCCCACACTACCCAACTTTTTCTAGTTTTTCTTTCTGTTCCTAAAACTACGAAAAAATCTGGACCTCTCACATCTTCTGATTTCTTTTGATGAGGACTATAGTAAATAGTTAGGTTTCCGACAGCATAAAAATCAGTTCTCTCCTTCCATAACCATTCTAAACATTTGAGGAGGAGAATAATTTGTCGTAAATGCAGTTCTGTTTCCACGGGAGGTTCATCACTATATAAGTCACTGGGTGGGAAAATAATCTCTTCTGATATATCTTCTAATGTGTGAGATGGGGATTCTGGCGCTTGAGTAATCATCATGATATGATACCAAGTAATTATTGTTTGATTGTAGCATTAATTGTCTGAAATGGCTAACGCCACGCTTCGCTATCAGGATATCCAGGATTTTAGGATTTATCAGTAGGGTGCGTCAGACAGATATAGGGTTTTCCAGTCTGGTGAAGTACAAAATTATCTGCGTTTATCTGCGTCCATCTGCGTTCAATTATTACTGCTTGTACCTCACTTGAATGGGAATGGCTATAACCTAGTAAAAAAAAGATAAATTAAAAATCTGACGCACCCTAAAGCTAGAAAATGATGTAAACCTTAAACATTAATGATAGCGATTCCTACGGAGTGCTTGCGCGATCGCACTTTCCCAAATATTCAATGATAAAATCAAGAAAACTAAAAATAATCTACCTATGACAGCTACACTCATTAAACCTTCCCAATTCCTACCAGAAGGAATCTGTATCAAGCGTATTAAAAACCTCATGTTATTCAAATTTACCGATAAACTAGGGGAGCGAATGCAAGAACTCCTTGATAAAAATAAATTGAATACTCTTACCCCAGAGGAAGCAATAGAATTAGAAGCAATAGGGGAACTTGATGACATTTTCAGTTATATTAACGCTACTATTGCTGCTCAAGAAAATGCCCATTCCTAAATCTCTTTAATCTCTTTACGAGCAAGTGAGACAACGCGCTCAGTATCGCTGTGAATACTGTCACTACCCTGAACTTCTTAGCACAGCACCTCTTTCTATTGACCATTTGCAACCTCAATCTTTGGGAGGTACTGATAATCTTGATAATCTTGCCCTTGCCTGTCGTCGTTGCAATGAAAGACGTTACAATTTTACTACAGGTATTGATCCCGACACTGGAAAAGAAACTCCCTTGTTTAATCCCCGTCAGCAAATTTGGGCTGAACATTTTATGTGGACATTTGACGGTTTATGTATTATTGGCAAAACTCCCACAGGACGAGCAACCTGTGAACGTCTTGATCTAAATGATGAACGTCGTGGAGAAAAATTCATTCAAAAATCTCGACAAAGATGGGTTGAAAGTGGTCTACATCCTCCTGAAGATGATCCACAAGAATAATGGAAAAAATAGTTATTAGGGTACATTGGACAAATAATCTAACATACCCTACTATTTAGGCTAATAAAATTCCTAATAAAAAAGTTTTATATTAAACACTCTTGATTTAAGTCAAATTTAAGCCAAGCCTCAAACCTTGAAAAATCAAACCTTTACCACTTGCAGTTATTCACAAACAATGTTATTATTAAACATAATAAAATCCATTTAGTCTAAAAATTAAACTCTCTTAATTCCCCAACTAAAAAACCTTAAACTAACGCACCTTTCCACCAACATTACCAAGTTCGGAGTAATCCCAAGAGTGCATTTGACGGAAAGGAAGACCCATCTTTTGGAAGACATACTTCTCTTTCACACCAGAAGCAACTAAGTCTGGCTTCAATGCTTTGATAAATTCTTCAAATTCGTAAGCGGTAACGTCGTCATAAACGATAGTTCCGTTTTCAATGTAGTGAGTAGTACGTTTATAGTCGTCATTATGAGCGAACTCATAACCAGTACCAATCATTTTCATTCCTAAGTCTTGGAAAGCGGGAACAACGTGACGGGGACGTAAACCACCAACCATCATTGCCACTGTCTTACCTTCCAAACGGGGGCGATATTTAGCAACGATCGCATCCATGGTAGGTTGGTATTTAGCGATTACTTTCTCTGCGTTTTCTTGAATCTTAGCATCAAACTTAGAAGCAATTTCGCGTAAGGAAGCAGCAATCTTGGTAGGACCAAAGAAGTTATATTCTAACCAGGGAATATAAATTTATATTCTGAAAAATATCCATATATAAGATTTTTTATTCTGCTATTTCTAAATCAGCTTATTTATAGATTAAAAATAGATTAAAAAATATTGTTTCTGCATCTAAAAACTAATTATCACCTCAAATTAATTCACAAAATTTGCTTAACCTTGGCTTAAAATTCCCAAATTAATAAAATTGTTTATCTCCAACAGTTTTTCATTTTGATAGATGAATATAGACTTTTCCAATCTAATCAAGTACACACCAATTTATACCCTATTCCCTAGGAGATTGGGAACTGCTATAGTCTATTTCCATACTTCAGCAATTTGATATTTTGCTAAAGTTTGTCTTAACTGTTTGATCTCAGCTTTTAACTGGAGATTTTCTTGTTTTATAGCTTCGATATCATCCTTTTTATCCACAGCTTGTTTAATTACCTTTTTCCGGTTTTCTAAACTAAACCACTTTTGATAAATTTCTGTATGAATTTCTACAGAATGTCCTAAATTATCAGCAGCAGCCTTAATTGGTACAGCCATAATATGCGCTCTAATTGCCCAAGCATGACGCAAATCATAAGGACTAAAGGGAATATCTACACGTCGAAACCATGAAGAACAATTAACTCGAATAGTATTAATTTCTGTATAACTACTTTTTCCAGAAACTTGGCTATTTAAAAGTTCTAAACATTCTAAATTTTTTAAATCAAATAATTCAACCCATTCGGGATATAAGGGTAAAGCTTCCCGATATCCGGTTTTAGTATCAGGGTGTACTTTCCAAGTGTGATCTTTATTTTCAGGATTAAACCACCAACTAATATCAGGATTTACAAATAACTCTCTAGGACGTAAACCATAAGTAGCTAACATTCCATAAACCCATTGCCACATTTTCCAACTTGTTAAACAATCTCTTTTAATTGTCCCTTTTCTCGTAAGTGCATACTTGGCAAATGATTGATAATATCTGACTATATCTTCATCACTAGGAATATCTCTGGGTTGACTTTTTGGTTGTTTATTTTTGATTCCTTCTAAAGTAAAGCTAGTTAAGTTAAGTGTGGATCTTAATATCTTTAAGCTTTTAATCGTACTGTACTTTGCATACTCATTATTTAACTCCTGTAATTTTTGATCTATTGCTGATTGTGTCAAAACTGTATCCAATCCGACTAGCCTTTTTAGATGACTGATATAATAAGAAAAAGTGTGTTTACTTTTTTCTGTGAGTTTATGAGTTTTAAAATATTGAGTTTCAAATTCTGCTAATATCTCACCCACAGTTTTGACTATATCTTTAACTTGATCAGTAGTTTGTCCTAAGTATTTATCATTCCATGTAAACTGTTGACGAGCAATTAATTTACCTAACTCATGAGCTTCCTCTTCTGCTGTTTTTAAACCATCTAAATTAGCAGGAATATTTAAAGAAAGTTTATATTGTTTTCTCCCAGTTTTTCTGACATCAATTTCACCAGGTTTTAAAGGTAAGGACGCTTGTAATTGAATAGTACCTCCACTAACAACTAGTCCGACCTTGATCTTAGCTGCTTTTAATCGAGATTTGACATCTACTAAACCTTGTTGAAATTTCTCTTCCAGATGTTGCCGAGTAGCTTTCATTTGTGTCTGCGTTCCTAAATAGCTGCCATCGGTAGATGCTGGTGGTGTAAAATCGGTAAAAATTTCCTGTAACCCTTTTTCTCTCATTATCTTAAATTTGGATTAAAATTTAGTCCATTTAGAACAATGAGCAAATTAAACAAAGTTATATATAGACTAAATTCTGGTAGATTTAAGACACATTATCATAGTTTAGACAGGGAATACCATAAGCCTCTTCCATGTGACGGCTGATATAGTTCATAGAACGATAGCAGTGGATGAGGTTCATCTTCACGTTTGGTGTCATCAACATTTCGTTGATTGTACCGTCACCAGACCATTGTGCAACAACACGCAAACCGATTTCTTCTAATAAAATCCGGCTGGCCCAAGCGTCACCACCGATGTTATAGTCACCAATGATGGCTACGTCATAGGGAGTACCTTCAAACTTGAGTGTACCGTCTTTCTTGCCTTGATCTGCTCTGGGGAATACCCAGTCACGAATCATGTCGTTAGCAATGTGGTGTCCTAATGATTGAGACACACCACGGAAACCTTCGCAACGTACGGGAATAACTGGCTTACCGATGGTTTTAGATGTCTTCTTAGCTACTGCTTCGATGTCATCACCAATCAAACCGATAGGACATTCAGATTGAATAGAAACCCCGCGATTTAAGGGGAATAATACATCTAATTCTTCAATTAATTTAGTGAGTTTCTTGTCACCACCAAATACGATGTCCCGTTCTTGGAAGTCGGAGGTGAAGTGCATAGTACCGAAGGTATCAACACCTGTTGTACCTAAGTAGTAGTTACGACGACCAGACCAAGACCAATAACCGCAACCTACAGGACCGTGGCTGATGTGGATCATGTCCTTGATAGGACCCCAAACCACACCTTTAGAACCTGCGTAAGCACAACCACGGGCGGTCATTACACCGGGTAAGGATTTGATGTTAGATTTAACACCACAATCGGTTTTACCTTCTTCGTGAACGTTTAAGTGCTTCTCGCGCTTTTTAGCAGCTTTTTCGGGGTAAGCTTTGAGAACTTCTTTAATTAGTTCTTTTCTTTCTTCAACAATCTTCTTGTTGTCTGGAACTGTCATGTCTGGCCTCTTCTGGCTTTTAAAGATATTAATTGGGTAGGGATGGGGAAATTAATCCCCAAGGGCAGAAAGGAAGGTAAAAAGGAGGTAATGTAGAGTTTTCCTTTTTCCTATTCCTCAATTACTAAATACTACTTGGTAGCAGCAGCGGGTTTACCGATGATTTCAGCGTGCTTGGTGTCATCATCAAGAATACCAAATTCAACCAACAATGCTTCCAACTCATCCATTTCGATAGGTGTGGGGATGGTGAGTTTTTGGTTGTTGATGATTTTCTTCGCTAATGCGCGGTATTCATTACCTTGAGTGCTATCAGGTGCATATTCGTTAACGGTCATACGACGCAATTCTGCGTGTTGAACGATGTTGTCGCGGGGTACGAAGTGAATCATTTGGGTGTTCAAACGTTCAGCTAAGGTTTCGATTAATTCGATTTCGCGGTCAACCTTACGGCTGTTACAAATCAAACCACCTAAACGTACACCACCGGAGTGAGCATATTTCAAAATACCACGAGCGATGTTGTTTGCAGCGTACATCGCCATCATTTCACCTGAGGTAACGATGTAGATTTCTTGTGCTTTACCTTCACGGGTAGGATGATTGATATAATCTAAATTCGCGTAAAGTGTTTATTTTCTACAATGTTTACTGCGATCATTGTCAGAAATGGACAGTTTTTTTATTAGGGTAAATCTAGGGTATGAACAGATCACAGGAAGCATTTACCAATTTTCAACCAACAGCTATGACCGACGGGGGATATTTAGGTAGAATGCAAGCAGTAAATGACCAAGAAATTTACATCAAAACTAAGTTACGGACGGAATTAAAGGCGGTAAATACTAGACTAAAAGCTGCTAAGGTTTGTGTTTATATCCGAAAATCTGGTAATTGCTTACAGTTGAGAAGTACCCTACCTATTAAGCCAGGGGATATTGATAAAAACGGTAGCGGTACAAAACAATATGATATTTCTTTGGGTATTCCCTTTAATTTTGATGGTTTAAATACCGCAGAAGAGGAGGCTTATGAACTAGGAAAGTTGATAGCTAGAAAACAATTTCAATGGACGGATAAATATTTAGGAAAAACCAGGATTAAAGCCAATTTACAAAATATTAGTGACCTAATTATAAATTTTGAAAAAAACTATTTTCAAACTAGAAAACGTACTCTAAAAAGTGAAAATACTTTTAATAGTTATCTATATATTGCCCAAAAGCATTTACCTAAAGATAAACTAGCAATCAATGCTAATTTTATTGAAGCTGTTAAATTTTGCCCATCATCTGATAGTGTCAAAAACGAGTTAATTAAAGTGATTCGGGTGTTATGTAAATGTTCTGGTTTAGAAGTTCCAGTATTAAATAATTTTAAAATCCAATCTACTGCTAAAAGAAAGCGGGATATCCCAACAGATTTAGAGGTTGAGAAGGAATATTTAAGGTTTGAAAACTATGCTTCGAACCGTCCTACTAAGTTAATAAATAGGGAAGATCGGAATAATTGGAAATTATGGAGATGGGTATATGGAATGTTAGCAACTTATGGATTAAGACCATTAGAAATTTTTGTTAACCCTGATTTAGATTGGTGGTTATCATCTGATAATACCATGAATACATGGCGGGTAAATGAAGAATGTAAAACAGGTGAGAGGGAAGCATTACCATTATATCCCCGTTGGATTGAGAGTTTTAATTTAAAGACTGATCGGGAAGCAATTGAGTTATTAAAAACAAAAATTGCAGATAAAATTACCAGTAAACAAATTAATGCTGTGCGACATGGTACAGATAGATGGTTTAGATTTGTAGAGATTCCTTTTCAACCCTATGATTTACGTCACGCTTGGGCAATTCGAGCGCATTTGATGGGGATTCCTATTAAAGCTGCGGCTGATAATTTGGGTCATTCGGTGAATATGCACACTTCAATTTATCAGAAGTGGTTTAGTTTAGAAAATCGCAATGTGGCTATTGAGGAAGCTATTAAAAAGAAGTCAAAGGTGGAAGAGTTACAAGAGATGGTTATTGACCTTGAAAGGGAAAATGATCGGTTAAGAATTGAGAATGAACGATTGAAGTTACAAATGGGACACAGTTTGATGAAAATTGAGTTACAGCAGATTTCATCTTCATGAGGTAGGCTTTTTGCGGGCAAGATGCCCGCACCACAAGAGTTTTATTATTAATATCTGTACTTCATAATGTCGGAAACTGCTGTAAGATAACAGTTAGCCTCACGCAGAGATGCAGAGGCGCACTGACTACATATTTTTGATCTTCATCTGACCACTGAATTAATATACTGTAATGATAATTCATTTAGTTACTCTTCTTCTAGTTCAGGAATATGTTCATTTTCATAGTTTTCAATTAAAACTCCGATGACTTCCATGAGGGATGCAAGAGGATGGTTTTCATCTTCACCAACTTGATCTATCAGAGAATCTAGTATATCAACTAAGTGTTCATATTCCTGCTCTGTGTGAGGAACAAAGACGTTTTCCGCAATGGATGACCAAGCATTAATGGTTTGTTCAAGGTTTAAAGTTTGCATTATTCTTTCCACTTTCCTTCATCATATTCTGAATGTGTTAGCACAGCACGGATATAGATTTTTTGGCGGTTATAATGAATTGCTGCAATTAGTCTAACTTTGTTACCACCAATATTAAAAGGTGAGACTTTTTAAACCTAAATTTATTTCCCCATGTTCCAGTTTATCAGCAATTACACGCAAAGCTAATGCTTGTACATTAAATATTGCTTGTTGTTGAGTTAAACCATAAGATAAAACACCGGGAATTTCTAAAATTTCTGCTATCCAATGTCCATCTTCTTCTTGTTCTACTTCAATAGTGAAGTGATTAGGAATTGAGTTTTTCATTTTTAACCTTGTTGTATAGGATTTAATTTTTCTTGATATTTTTAAGTTTTATTTTTTAAGTTTTATAAATATCACCTCTAAAGCCTATTTCATAAATTTGTAGTTCATCTTGTTCTATATCCACTGTAAAAATAATCCTAATTTTACCTACCCGCATTCTTAAAAAACCTTGCCATTCTCCTTCTAATGTTTTTATATCAAGTTCTCCAGATGGTACTAAACCAGATTCTTCAACTGAATTTAACAATTGCAATATCTTATTACGTACTTTTTCTGTATCTTTATCTCAAAGTTTCTTGAGAAATTTCAGCGCATTTTTACTGAAGTTTAGTTCCATTTCGCACCCAATCTGTCATATTGATAAAATCATCTTGATCATAATCTGAAGGTGATCCAAATTGTTCTTGAATTTCCTGCATTTCTTTGTCACTAACACGAGGTATCAAAGCCAAACAAAGAGCAAGTCTTTCTTTCTTTAATACTTCTAGCATTGTTTCTCTTACAGTTTCTTGAATAAGAGTTTTAAGTTCTTGGATTTCCATGAGCATTATCCTTGAGAATATAAGTATTATACCGTTTTTATCGCATTTCGACAACCCACAACATCAAAAAAATAATATCTTCATACAACAATAGATCCCTGACTCATTCAAGAAGTCGGGGATCTTGGTACTTATCAATCTTTTGGTAATCCCAAATCTGGTAAATTATTAACGATTTCTACTGTCTCTAAACTCACAGTAATTATCTGTTTAATTAACCTGACAATATATTGTTCATCATCAAGACGATTAGGATCATTTGTAATTTCACTGCGCTTATCTGTGGTAACTTGATATTGATCTATTATCCAATCTAAGGCCGAACGGTTGCCTAAACGATATAAAAATACTGCTGATGGTATACCTGTTAAGGTGAGAAAGTCGTTATATTTGATTTGGGTTTTATCTTTAGATAGGCGCATTTTTTCTACACGCCAATCAATGGGTAAGTCTTTATTTTCTAGGTGTTTCAGGTGATATTCTGGTTGTTTTTCATAGTTAATATGAATTTCTGCTAGTCGTTTTCCGGCTATGACAAAAGGATGAAATTGGGGCGCAAAGGGAATGCGGGGAAGTTCTCTTTTCAGGTTGGCTGCGTAGCGTTCCCGGTAGTGGGGATGATGTAGCACTGCATAGATATAATAGAAGATATCCCATTTAGTGATTGTAGTATCTTGGTAATGGTTTTGATATTGTTTTAATGCCCAATCTGTGATATTTTCTTGGCGGTTTGTTCCGTCTTCATTGTAAGTGTAGAATGGGAAACATTGTGAACCACCTTGAGGTAATAGATCAGGAATATAATTAATACTAAGGGCAAACATAGGAATTTCAGTTCCAACTTTGATCCAAATTACCTGATTTTCTTTTTCAGTTTCAGGTGTTGGGAAGATTATATGCTGTTGGTATCTACGTTGATTTAGTAGATGATCAAAATAAATATATTGTTTAATAAAGGGGCGATAAAAACAATTCCGAATTTTTAAATTATCAAATAAAAGAAACTCTTTTCTTTCTAAAGCTAATTTAAGTCTATCTGTCCACTTTATAAAGCTCGAATCAGTATCTATAAAAGTTTCAATATCAGGTTTTGATGGCTGTTGAAAGTATCTACTTACTTCAATATTATAGTTTTGAATAAATGTTTTTATTTTATCCTGTAAATCATTATCACAAAAAGAGAAAACCCATTCATCTCGATTAGATGCTACACCTAAACTAAATAGCTTAAAAATAACTTGTGGATTTGGGTCTTTTTGCTTTTTGACTTCTTTTGATCCAATTGCTATAAAATTATCAAAATCATTTTCTAAACCGTCTGTTAACCAATTATTATTTTTATCTGGTTTAATTTCTTGCCAATCAACATCATACCAGTTAAGGTTTTCTAAATATTTTAACTTTTCTTCCTTTGTCCAAAATTCATCCATTCGCGCATAGTATATTTTAGCTTTTTTCATTCTTGTTTTCCAAATTCTTCAAATACAGCGTTTAAATCTCTTTTTCCATAAACAACACGGACAATTTCAATTCCATTTTCTAGGGGATAATAAAAAATAATATAATCATCAACAATAAACCCACGTAAATTTGATAAAATCTCAGAATAATCTTTTCCCATGCTAGGAAAAGACTAACTTACATTTTTCCCGAATAGTATCAAAAAGTTTACTCGCGGCTTTAATATTGGTTTGTCCGATAAATTCACAAATTTGATTGAGGTCTTTCACCGCAAGTTGAGAGAAAAAATAATTACCCATTTTTAACCCTGTCCCATTTGCTTTAACTTTTCTTGTAGTTGTTGGAAAACTAATTCACCTTCAACTACTTTCCCCTCATGAAGTTGTTGTGTTCCGTCCATGAGTTTTCGTCTTAGTTCACTCAGTTGCTTTTCTTTAAGATCATGTTGTTCTAACAGTTGAAAAGCTACTGCTAATAACTCATCCACACTATGATACTTACCTTGTTGTAGTTTTTGAAGAATGAATTTTTCTTGTTCTGGTTTGACGACGATTTGCATTTTTATCTCCTTATCTACTGTTGAACTGAGAATAATTCCTAATTTAGATCATCAATATTAATTTGATTTTAGCATAAAATCACCTAGTTTGTTTCTTGACTAATATATTAACACTCACTCCCACCTGAATACCAAATACATTATGAGTTGTACCTGACAGTTTAGGATTTTTGCGAACATTACCCCCTAAATCAAATACGTAAATTTGATCAAAATGTTTTTCTAATTCCTGTCTCATGCCATCAAAAGCGATTTGTTCAATAAAACTGTTATTAGTGACAAAAGCAATAATACCCTCTTCTTTGATTCTATCACTTGCCCAACGAATTGCTTTCACATAAGGATCTGATAATTTATTTTTTAATGTTGCTTTTGATGCTTTTGCGTAGGTTGCAGACACACGATCATCTATACCTGTTTTATCTTTTGTAGTATATTTCCTATTTTTATTGTTATCATTTTCATTCAATTGTCCTGCATTATAAGGAGGATTACCAATAATCACAAAAATATCAGATTTCCTTTGTTTTTCTACTCGTTTCATGTTATCTGGACTAAATAAATCCAATTGTTGAATATTTTGATCTTCAAAGGTATCAACTAAACAAATACCCTCAAAAGATTTATATTCTCCTGCTTGCTCAAAATACTCATGCTCAATATTCATAGAAGCAATATAATAAGGTAATAACATCACTTCATTACAATGTAATTCATGTTCATATTTATAAGGTAAAGCTGATTTTTGAATTTCCGCTATTTCTCGCATTATTCTAATAATAAAATTACCTGTTCCCACAAAAGGGTCAAGAATATGGACACCTTTATCAATTAAGGATTTACCAAACTCTTTTTGTAAAATATTCTCAACACTTTTGACCATAAAATTAACAATCGGTTGAGGAGTATAAACAATTCCGTGGGTATCGGCAACTTTTACGGAAAAACCTTGAAAAAAGCGCTCATAAATTTTATTGAGAAAATCCTGTTTTTGGGAAAAATCATCAATGGTTGCTGCGGTTTCTTCAATTGCACCATAAAACCGATCTAAACTACTTAAAAAATGACTGCGACTAAAGGATTTAGAAGTTAAAGCATTAATTACTTTTTCAATTTCCACAGCGATGATATTGCGTTGAGCAAAATCAGGATTATTAAACACATTTCTAAAAATACGCTCAGTTAATAAATGTTGAATTAACATTTCCTCAACCGCTGCTTCTGCAATATTAGGATTAATTGATTGACGACAAAGTTTGAAAAATTCGGCAAAAGCATCAATAAATTTTTTATTTTTCTGGCTTTGTTCTTTAATTAATCTTAATAATGCAGTTGCGTGTTCTTCTACTCGCAGTCCAAACTCATCAGCGGCTTTTTCCCATTGTTCAATTGCGGGAGGACGATATTCAAAAATTTGTCTTAATACATCTACTAAGTTTTGGGGTTTGGTAATATCTTCATCCATTACCAATTTACCATCTTGGTAAAGAATTGCCCTTTCTGGTTGTTGAAAAATAATATTATCTTTGGGATAATCAATAGCTAGTTTTTTCTGGACTTCTTTTTTTAAATTATCTTTACTGTCTTTAGCTTCCCAATAAGCACGAGCTAAGTTATAACTATCAACTAAAGCCCCATCAACTCTTTTTCGTTTTTTAATCGCATATTCTTGTACTAGAGTCCATTGAAACTGTTGACAGCAAGACTCAAGCAACTTTTGAAAAGCGACTTTTACCGCAGTTTCATGGACAACTCCCAGTTTTTTGAAATTTTCTAATTCTTGGTAATATTGCTTGACAGGTTTATGGGTTGGTTTGAGGTGAAGACTGGACATATAATTAAAACTAGTTTGTGGTTATATTACCACATTTTACTTTTGCTACGGTAAGTTAGATAGGAGTGAAAATTATCCTAGGGACAATTCATGAATTGTCCCTACAAGGGTTTGGTGGTTATGCAGATTTAATTACCACCAGATGTCTATTGTTCATGAGCTAAACGCTGTCTCGATTTTAAAGTTTCTCTTAATAAGTACCTAACCCAGCTATCTAAATCTGCCCCAAATTTATACTCATCAAGCAAAGCTGCTTCTAAAAAACCCAGAAATATTTGAACTAAATCAGAATTAGTCAGTTCTAGATAGCGATTAAAGAAATTTGATTCTTCAGGCCAGTGAGGTAAGGTTTTATCTCCTAAGCCCATATCTTTCGCTAATTCAATTAGATCATGGTAATCTGTGTACCAGATATTCTCAGAGCCCATATCAGGAAATATCCTGGCGTTATTACCAAGGTATACTATTACTTTCATAAGACTATCAGTAACTCGCTGTTGTTCTGGAGCAGAGTAATGTTCTTCGATAGCTGCTCTCAAACTCTGCCCCAATTGATAAGCTCTTTGAAAAGTTATCTGTTTATCCCTTTCCAATTGGTCTTTTGAAGGTTTTTCACCCTGAAAATATTCGCTTTGAGGCCAGCTGTCATGATTTATTCGCGCTGCATCGAATTCAGGATTATGAATACCAAAAATGAGCGTCTGTAGTAGGTTGAAAAGTGACATAGCAGAATACCCTCAGATCTAGACCTTGATTTAACAAATAGTATAGACTAAAACTACCTATATAATTAAGTTTATAATTAAGTTTTTACTAACAAATTTGCAAAAATACTTACTTATAGCATCATATACCATGATACTGTGTAATGTAAATTTCTGGTTAAATTTCTGGTTGGAGTGCGATTAGATTATATCTACTCAAATGCCTGTTACAGCAAGTAGCTTTGAGTGAGGTACACTTTGTGCGGGCATCTTGCCCGCACCACAAGAGTTTTATTATTAATATCTGTACTTTGTGAATATCGGAAACTGCTGTAATATTTTGGTAGCTATTAGCTATAAAATTTAGAATGGTTTTAATAGATAGTATAGATAACAGAAAAGGAGTTCATAGGAAATTATGATAGTGTATTTACATTCAACTTTTAGAACTCTCTTGAAAAATCAGTAACCCATTTATCAAAAATCATGTATACCCCTTGACAATAGGGACAAAATAGGGTAAACAAAAGCAGAAAAACAAAACAAAAACCCCATTTACCAAAAATTTCCCAGGGCAAAAATAGGGCATAAAAAAACAAAAAACCTCAAACAATTGCACCAACAAAAACCCTGGAAAAAACAGCTTATTCTTCACGGATAGGCATAGCAAAACCACCACATACAACGTCACCTAATACGTCGTAAGATACGAAGTCTAAATCTTGGTAAGCACCGTTTTCTTCTAGGAAGTTAATAGCGGTGATAATACCACGACCAGCGCAACCTACACCGGGTTCTGGACCACCAGATTCTACGCACTTAACACCACGGAAACCGGTTAACATGACTTCGTGGAGTTCCAAATCTTCAACAGCGCCTCTTTCAGCAGCCAAGTGTAATACGGTGGTTTGAGCCTTGGAGTGAAGCATCAAACGAGTAGAGTCAGCTTTAGGGTCGCAACCTACGATCATGATGCGTTGACCCATTTCAGCCATAGCTGCGAGGGTGTTTTGAGAAGTGGTAGATTTACCGATACCGCCCTTGCCGTAGAAAGCTATCTGTCTAATATTTGCGTCAGTAGTCATTGTTCGTGTTTTCCTAGAATTGGTTGATTTCGTGTTTTTCGTCTGTCGGTTCTCACGGCCAAGTTCTACGGCGGTGAGCGTGTGTAGAACGTCGCTACGGGGGCGATCGCTCTACAAAACATCTAGTGGTGTTCATAGTATTTATTGGGTTGTAGGGATTTTTGTTTGTGAGTGGTCAGTTGTTTTTTGCTAATGACTCATGACCACTGACCAATGACTAATTTCTAAACTGCTTCGACAATAATTTCTTTGCTGATGCGATCGCGTAATCTCGCTTCAATGGCAATCTTTAAGGTAGCGGTACTGCTAGAACATGAACCGCAAGCACCTTGAAGAATTACCTTAACTTTATCACCTTCGACATCATAAAGTTCTACATCTCCCCCGTCGGCGATTAACACGGGTCGGACTTCTTCATCTAATACTTTTTGAATCAGGGCAATTTTTTGGACTGTAGTTAATGGTTTTTGTTGCTCTGCAATAAACTTTGAATTAGGAATTTCTGTTTTAGTTTTCGCGCCGTAGATGTTGAGATTTTGTTGGGCGAACTCCTGCTGAACTTCCTTGATTATATCATCAATCTTCGTTAAACAAGAACCGCATCCGCCACCAGCTTTTACATAATTTGTTACTTGTTCGGCACTGAAGAGATTGTTTTGGGCGACTGCTTTTTTAATCTTAGCATCAGTTATTCCGAAACAACTACAGATGAGGACACCTTCTTCATCGTCATGTGCCTCTAGAGGAATACCACGATAATTATAAATGGCAGCTTCTAAAGCCTCTTGACCCATAACAGAACAGTGCATTTTTGCTTCAGGTAGACCACCTAAATAATCAGCGATTTCCTTATTTGTTACTCCTAAAGCTTCATCTAAAGTTAGACCTTTAATCATTTCAGTTAAAGCACTAGAAGAAGCGATCGCACTAGTACAACCAAAAGTTTGAAAACGTGCATCCAGAATTTTATCTGTTGCTTCTTCAACCTTCAAATGTAATCTTAAAGCATCACCACAAGCAATACTTCCCACTTCACCAGTTGCCACCTTGACACCAGCTTCACCGGTTTCTTCAATTGCACCTTGATTTTTAGGATCGTAAAATAACTCTAATACTTTATCAGTGTAGTCCCACATAGCTAATTTTAGATTTTAGATTTTGGATTTTAGATTTTGGATTGGTAATTGGTAATTGGTAATAGAGGAATCCCATTACCTATAACCCATTACCCATTACCTATTTACTAAAGTTTGTCCTTGTTGTTGTAACCAATCGGCATTATCATTTTTGAAGGGAGATAAAGCCCGTAGACGGTCAACAATTTCCGGCATGACTGCAATTACTTGATTAATTTCTGCTTCCGTAGTATAACGAGAAAGACTAAAGCGAATTGAGCCATGTAAAGTAGTGTAGGGTAAACCCATAGCTCGTAAAACATGAGAAGGTTCAAGAGAACCAGAAGTACAAGCAGAACCAGAAGAAGCGCAAATACCGTACTTATTTAAAGAGAGCAAAATTGCTTCACCTTCAATATATTTGAAACCGATATTTGTAGTATTTGGTAATCTATTTTTAATATCACCATTTACTTGACAATCAGGAATTTTAGCCAGAAGAGATTGTTCTAAATAATCGCGTAACTTTCTTTCTTTCTGAGTTGCTTCTGCTAAATGTGATAATTCCAATTCCGCAGCTTTCCCTAAAGCAATAATTCCGGGAACATTCTCTGTACCTGCTCTACGTCCTCGTTCTTGATGTCCACCAACTAAGAAAGGACGGAAACGAACCCCACGTTTAACATACAAAGCACCAATACCTTTAGGAGCATGAATTTTGTGACCAGATATAGTTAACATATCTATGGTGCTGGTCTTCATATTTAAGGGTATTTTACCTACCGCTTGCACTGCATCAACGTGGAAGATAGCTCCATATTCTTTAACTCTAACACCAATTTCTTCAATGGGAAAAATTGTGCCAGTTTCATTATTGGCATACATTACTGTTACTAAAGCAGTGTTACCAGTTAAAGAAGCTTCTAACTCATTCAAGTCTATTTGTCCTTGAGAATTAACTGACAAATAGGTAACTTGATAACCTTTAGATTCTAATTGTTTACAAACATTTAAAACTGCGGGATGTTCTACTTGAGAAGTGATGATATGACGTTTTTCTGGTTGAGCTAATAACGCCGCATGAATAGCAGCATTATCACCTTCAGTTCCGCAACTGGTAAAAACAATTTCTGATTCTTCGGCTCCGAGTAAAGCAGCAATTTGTTCTCTGGCTGTTTTTACAGCTTTTCCCAATTGTCCACCAAAAGTGTGCATACTGGAAGGATTAGCATAATAATCCGTCAAATAAGGCATCATAGCCTCAACAACTTGAGGATCTATTTTACTGGTGGCATTATTATCAAGATAAATGCAATTATTTTGCATGGTTTCCATATAAAGATTATGAGTAATTAGCTAGAATTATTAACTGGTAATTGGTAATAGGTAATGGGGGAAAATATTACCTATTACCTATCACCCATGAAATCACCTATATAATTACTTGGCCTTGATGCTTTTGCAACTGTTGGGAAAACTTCTGAGAATAAGAGCTATACCAACGCTCCCAGTAGTCTTGTTTATTTGTTAATTTTGCTAAAACACGGTGGTAATAAGCAAACCAACTTTCCCAATAATCACTAGATTGTTGAACACAACCATCAGCAGTCGGACAAGTGGCCTTACATTGAGGTACGGTGTGAATACTACCAGCGCAATTTGTGCAAAGTTGAGAATCAATCCAATAATTACCATCAACTTCTTGAATTGCACCAGTAGGACAAACAGGTAAACACAACTTGCAAGAAATACACTGGCTAGTAATTTTGTAAGCCATGATTATTTACCTCTGAGATTTTAGATTTTAGATTTTAGATTTTAGATTAGAGTTAATTCAATAAAATCCAAAATCCAAAATTCAAAATTGAATTACCCATTAACCTGAACATATTGCTCGTAAAATTCTAAAGCAACCTTTTCAATTACGTCGTAGGCTTCAACAGCTGTTATTCCTGCTGCTTCTAATTGTTCTTTAGGACAGTTGCCTATTTTCGATACCAAGACTGCTTTACAATCTGCGATCGCTTTCATTATATTATCTGCGGTAGCTGCTTCGCTGTAACCACCTTGACAATATTGATCAATCTTGCGGTGACTAACAAAACGAACTTCATTACCATCAACTTCATAAATTTGAAATTCTTTGGCGTGTCCGAAGTGTTGGTTAACTAATCCACCGCCTTTTGTGGCTACTGCAACTAAGATTTTAGGATTATTAGCAGATTTTTTGCCAGTCAATACTTTATCTTTTGCGGCTTTAATTTCTTCTCTAAATTTCTCAATACCTTCGTGAACTTCTTGGCGGGTTTCAAAGTTATATTCTGGAGTCATTTCCATGAACTTATCTTTGGTAAATTCCTGGCTACGATCTTCTCCTAATAATCCTACCGCATCTGCTCGACACTGACGACAGTGGCGCATCATTTTCATGTTACCAGAACAATTATCTTGGACTTCTTTCAGTTCTTTTCCTGTTGGTCCACGTTGACCGGTTAAACCGAAATGTGTACCATGTTCTGGTGCAGAAATTAGCGGCATAATGTTATGTAAAAACGCGCCTCTCTCCCGAATTGCTTGATTAACTTCTACCAAATGTTGGTCATTAATTCCCGGAATCATTACAGAATTAACTTTACATAAGATATCAGCTTCTTTGAGGGCTTGCAGTCCTTCTAATTGTTTTTCTAGAAGAATTTTTGCTCCTTCTACACCTCTGTAACGCTTGCGTTTATAGTGAACCCAAGAATAGATTTGCGCGCCTATTTCGGGGTCAATGGTATTAAGGGTAATGGTAACGTGATCTATATTTAATTGTTTAATGCGATCAATATATTCTGTGAGCATCAAACCGTTAGTAGATAAGCACAATTTAATATCTGGCACTTTGTCTGCAATTAGTTCAAAAGTCCGAAAAGTTTTTTCTGGATTAGCCAAAGGATCACCAGGTCCAGCTACTCCCAATACGGTCATTTGCGGAATTTTACCCGCAATTACTAACACTTTATGGGCGGCTTCTTCTGGTGTGAGCAGTTCACTCACTACCCCCGGACGACTTTCGTTAGCACAGTCATACTTGCGGTTACAATAGTTACATTGAATGTTGCAAGCAGGGGCAACGGCAACGTGCATCCGTGCATAGTGATGATGAGCTTCTTCGCTATAACAGGGGTGTTTAGCAATGCGTTCTCTAAGTTTTTCGTCCATTTCTGGAGTTGTGCTGCTGTCGCAACCGCAATTACCAGATTTAGCGGGGATGATAATAGAATCCTGATCTCGCAGGCCGTCGGAGGTGAGAATGTTGGTAGCAGGTAGTGTCATTGAATTTCGCTGTTTGCGGTGGACCTGAGAGCCACTGTGGGAGATGCTGTTACTACTGCCAATGTCAATATAATCTTAGACATGGTGCTAATCTCATCCCTCCACACACTTTTGACTATTAACTTGATTTTGTTAAGGAGCGTTAAGTGATTGGCGATAAATGATTTATAGCAGCCTTTTTTTTTGTCCCCCTTGGTTGACCAAGGATAGAACTTATTAGATTTATTATGTTTGTACTCAAATCCTTAAATCCTTGTATTGCAACGATACAAAAATTAAAAAAGATTTTTTTGGGTTGGGGTGCAGGTATTTATAGTCAGGGGTACGAGTATTTATAGTTAGGGGTTCAGGATTTCTTTGTACTCATCTCTAACTCAATGTCTGTAAGGATTTCAGCCGGATTTTTATTGGTTTTTTTGAGATTCAACTGTACTCAACTTTCCTACAACATCCGGTTTTTACCCCACCAAACACCCTCCCCTGGGGTCAAGGGGAGGGGAATAAATTCTGTTTTCCGTTTCAAACCCTTGAAAGCATTGGGGGATTAGGAGTTAGAGTGCCTGACAAGCCTGAGATTTGCCGTATGTATACAGCCTATCATTTTTTTCTCTAAAAATGCAATTTATATTTTTTTAATTTTTCGATGATTTGTGATGTAAATTGTAGTTACATCTCTTGCTGGATCAGGGATTTGGACTTAATAAAGTATCCATCTTAATGCAGATTATTTGCAAAAGATTTAATTTTTTGATCATGATTAAGTAGGTTGGCGTTAAAAATTGTCGTTATGACAAGGCTAGAGGCAATAGGCTCTAGGTCACTTTTAATCTCTATTTTACGGATGGAAACTCGCTCTGGTTAAGGTTGTGTCTACTAAGTCATTCTAAGACCGCGATGAAGCAGGAAATAAACACTAGGATTATCGCTGTCCAGATGTGTTGAAACTTTGGTAATTTTGGGTAAGTTTTATAGAACGGGGTAATTAAACTTTACACCACTTTATTTGCTTTTTTTCATTAACTACTTGTCAGTAAATCAAAAACAATGTAGGATAAAGACGAACACGGTCAGTGTGATTAGTAATCAAATATTGATTCACTCAAATAAATCTAGTAGGCAGATTTTATGGCAATCCCAACTGATGACAATGATATTCTAGTCGGAACTGATGGAAATGATAACATTAATGGCCTTGATGGTAGTGATGAACTCTACGGTGAAGATGGTAATGATACCCTCAATGGTGGAGACGGAGATGATTATCTCTATGGACAGCGTGGTAATGATATCCTCACAGGCAACGAAGGTAATGATACCCTCTATGGTGGAGAAGGTGAGGATATTCTCAACGGTGGTGCGGGAGATGATGAACTCTACGGTGAAGATGGTAATGATACTCTCAATGGTGGAGACGGAGATGATTATCTCAATGGTGGCAAAGGAATTAATAGCATTATCGGCGGTGCAGGTAGCGATAAACTAGATTTAGATTATACGACAAACACCAATAACATCACCATAAATTATAGCAGCCCCACTAATGGCACAATTAGCGATGGGTTGACGACAAAAGAGATCAAAGAAATCGAAAGAATTTACCTAGTAATAGGTTCAGGTAATGATAACATTGATATTTCTGCCACTGACAATAGTTATTACTATTATGGTTACTATTGGTACTATAACGACACCAAAGTTTACGCCAATAATGGTAATGATACCGTCATTGGTGGTTCTGGTGGCGATGAAATCTATGGACAGCGTGGTAATGATATCCTCACGGGCAACGCTGGCGATGATAAACTAGTTGGTGGCGAAGGAGACGATATTCTCAACGGTGGTGCGGGAAATGATGAACTCTACGGTGAAGATGGTAATGATACCCTCAATGGTGGAGACGGAGATGATTATCTCTATGGACAGCGTGGTAATGATATCCTCACAGGCAACGAAGGTAATGATAGCCTCTTAGGTGGAGAAGGTGAGGATATTCTCAACGGTGGTGCGGGAGATGATGAACTCTACGGTGAAGATGGTAATGATACCCTCAATGCTGGAGAAGGTGAGGATATTCTCAACGGTGGTGCAGGAAATGATGAACTCTACGGTGAAGATGGTAATGATACCCTCAATGGTGGAGACGGAGATGATTATCTCTATGGACAGCGTGGTAATGATATCCTCACAGGCAACGAAGGTAATGATA
>NZ_JACJQS010000003.1:0-167426 GCF_014696755.1 Anabaena sp. FACHB-1391
GGTAATTTCAGCCGGAGGGCTTGACAGTGTTTTGAGTTTCGGGTATGATGATGTTATTGGTGGAAAATAGTGCGTCCATATATATAGAGTTTTGAATTACTAAGATTATTATTTCCAAAATAAATCTCCGCAACTCTGAATTTGTTTTATGAAAATTATTTAATAATAATGATGCGTTACTTTGGGTATTTAAACATGGGGATTTATGATCTTGGGTTTTCTGCTGTTAACTCAATCTACCTTTCTGATCAGATTTTGTCTAACAAGACTGACCACAACCAAGTAAAGTTGGATAGTTTGCTAGAATTACGCATTGATTTTAGGAGTCTGGTTAATGACAACAATCTTAGAAACAAGTAGTATAAATATAATTTTGCTACAAATATCACAAATAACATCACCTAGTGAAGCAGTCAGTAGTCAAGTTGATTTAGTTCAAGGAATCATACAGGCATTTATTCTAGGTATTGTCCAGGGAATTACAGAGTTTTTACCAATTAGTAGTACAGCACATTTAATAATTTTTACAAAAGTATTTGGTTGGAAAGAACTTGGTGATAAAGATTTTGTTGATGCTATTCAATTTGGTAGTGTAATTGCCATTTTATGGTATTTTTGGTCTGTGATTTCTAGTTTAGTTAAAGGTGCAATTAAAGCTTTTAAAAATAAAGACTGGGAAAGGGAAGATTGGAAAATTGTTGTGGGAATTGCTGCGGGGACAATTCCAGCTTTAACAATTGGTTTTGTTTTCAAAGATGTAATTCCAGAAAGTTCCTTAATTATTGCGATCATGTCAATTATTATGGCATTTTTACTGGGTTTAGCCGAAAAAATTGGGACTCGGAAACGGGGTTTTGATGCTTTGGAGATTCGAGATGGTATTTTGGTAGGGTTGGGACAAACTTTAGCTTTAGTTCCGGGAGTTTCCCGTTCTGGTTCAACCTTAACCACAAGCTTATTTTTAGGGTTAAAAAGGGAAGCAGCAGCGAAATTTTCATTTTTATTAGGATTTCCAACTTTGACAATTGCGACTTTGTACAAAAGTTTGAAAATCTTCAAAATGTTCCAAGCTCATGAGTTACCAGATAATATTGTGATTTTCTTAATTATTGGTATCATTTCTACCTTTATTTTCTCTTATTTATCAATTGCCTTTTTAATCAAATACTTACAAACTAAAAATACCTTGGTTTTTGTTTGGTATAGATTGGCTTTTGGTATTTCCATCTTATTAGCTATTGCCGCAGGTTGGCCGGGATAACTCTGTTAGAATATTTACGGTAGTTGGGAATTGGGTATTAAATTTTAGATTTTACTTGTCTTAAATTAATTCCTACTCCCCTACTATTAGAATAATATAGATTTAGTCAATTGACAACTGACAACTGACCACTGACCACTGACCACTGACTCATGACTACTATTCAACCTGCTAAAATTACTAAGGTGCTTCCTGACTCAATTGCTGACGAAATTGGCTTTGAGGTTGGTGATATGATTGTTAGTATTAATGGCATAAAACCCCGTGATTTAATTGATTATCAGTTTTTATGTGCTGAGGAAATTCTAGAATTAGAAGTTTTAGATACGACAGGGAAAACCCATCATGTAGAAATTGAAAAAGATTATGATGATGATTTAGGTGTAGAATTTGCCACAGCTTTATTTGATAGTTTAATTCAGTGTAATAACCGTTGTCCTTTTTGCTTTATTGATCAACAACCACCGGGTAAACGCACCAGCTTGTATTTAAAAGATGATGATTATAGATTAAGCTTTCTCTATGGTTCTTATCTGACTTTAACGAATTTAACCGCTAAAGAATGGCAAAGAATTGAACAAATGCGATTATCACCTCTATATGTTTCTGTACATTCCACAGAACCAGAGGTAAGAATTAAACTTTTAAAAAATCACCGCGCTGGTGAAATATTATCACAAATTCGCTGGTTTCAAGAACGAAGATTACAAATTCATGCCCAAGTCGTTGTTTGTCCGGGTATAAATGACAGTGAACATCTCGAAAGGACATTAAAAGACCTCACATCTTTTTATACTGGAGAATTACCAACAGTAGCATCAGTAGCAGTTGTTCCCGTGGGTTTAACGCGGTTTCGTCCCCAAGAAGATGAATTAATCCCTGTAACGCGGGAAAAAGCGAGGGAGGTAATTTGTCAAGTTAAATTACTAGCTGCGGAATTTCGCCAAAAATATGCTTCTAGTGTGGTATGGTTAGCTGATGAATGGTTTTTAATTGCGGGGGAAGAATTACCTACGGAAGCTGAATATGAAGAGTACCCCCAAATTGATAATGGTGTGGGTTCAATTCGCTTATTTATTAAACAATTTACCCAAACTGCAAAAATACTATTACCACCGAAAATTACACACCGACGTAGATTAACTTGGGTCGTCGGTAATGCGGTGGAAACAGCATTTAAACCACTATTACAGCAATTAAACACTGTGGAGGGTTTAGAGGTAAATATGCAAGCTTTGTGTAGTGATTATTGGGGTCAAAGTATCAGTGTGACTGGTTTATTAACAGGACATGATTTACTTTTAAACCTCAAAGGACAAGATTTAGGAGAGGGAATTTTATTACCTAGTGTTATGCTTAAACACGGGGAACTAGTATTTCTAGATGATATGACGGTTGAAGAAGTATCTCAACAATTAAATGTCAGCATTTTCCCTGTGTCAGGAGTGGAGGAATTAATTAAAACTTGTATTCGTCGGTAATAAATTTGGACTTTTCAATAAAATTAATATCTGTATTTTGTGAATATCAGTAACTACTGTAGTTTGCAGGTCATTTTTGAATGAAACTTGTGCAAAACGGGTATCTTATCTGTCTAAATTGTCTAAAACGAATGCACAAATACCGACAACGTTATTTATTTTCCCATAAGTTAATCATAAAATAAACAAAAGATAGTTATTACTTACACAGGAGTTGAGATTTCTAGATTTACAATGAAATAAGTAAATCTAGGTGTAATAACTACTTTATGTTAAGAATCTTTTCAACCCACAGGCTTTTTGCATTTCTACTCACTGGTTTAATGATTACCTCCTGTGGTGGAGGTACATCAAGTAATACTTCTAGTGGAGGTGGAGGTACTAATAGTGGAGGTACTAATAGTGGAGGTACTAATAGTGGAGGTGGAGGTACTACCCCTCAAACTTTGACTGTTAGTGTTCCCTCATTAAATTATACACAAACCATTACTAAGAGTACAACCATTAATGATATTACAGCCGCAAGGAGGGATTTAGCTACGCAGTGTACTTCCCTAGCAATAAATTTAAACCCTTTTGGTTCTGTGGTTCAAGTTTGCAATGCAGAGGTTGAAGCAGCATATAATCAAGCAGTTGCTTTTATCAGGAATTAAAGTCGTAGGTTGGGTAGAGTGACAGCGAAACCCAACATTTCTAAAAATAACTTCAACCAAGTTTGCGAAAAACAAAAATAAGATTAATAAGCGCACCACAAAATTTTTATCACTAATATCTGTATATCAAAATATCGTCAACTGCTGTAACTACATAACCTGCAAAATGATAAATGAAAAAAATAAATATTTTTCCTGACATATCATTACTAGATCACTATTTAATCTCAGAAATTATCCCAATTTTACTATTTACCATCGTTATTGTTACTGTTGTTGCGGAATCAATTGGTATATCATTCGAGCAATGTAGTTTTCTCCTGACGGAACAAATATCTTTGGGTACTTTAATATATTTACACATTCTTAAACTACCTGAATTTATTGTTTTTGCTGTACCAATTGCTATTTTAATGACCACAATATTCGTTTATGATAAATTATCAAGTACCAGGGAAATTATTGCTTTACAAAGTTGTGGAATAAGTTTATATAAGTTAATATATCCAGCTATTAATCTCAGTCTTATTCTCTCATTAATCCTATTTATTGTTAATGAATTTATTGTTCCTGTCTCTAACTATCAAGCTGCTATTACTTTAGAAAAAGCGATGAATATAAATAGATGGGATATTAAAAATAATGACATTGTTTATAAGGAATTAGCTAACAGGAATCATGAACAAATATCAGATGAAGATAATTATCTTAAATACTTCTTTTACGCGGAAAGATTTAGCAATGGAAAAATGAAAGAAGTTACCTTATTAATTAGAGATACCCAAGGATTAAAGGTAATTATAAAATCTAAATTTGCTGAATGGAATCAAAGAGAAAAATATTGGTATTTCTATGACGGTATCAAGAGTATAATTAATCCAGATGGTTCTTATGGTCAGGGAATTAAATTTGATAAAATTCCTCTTGATCTTTCTCATATATCTTCACAATTTCAACTCGATAGGGAAAAATTAGATGACAGAGAAATGAATATATTACAAATTTATCAACGATTGTTAGTTGCGAAAAAAGCCGGGGATATTCCGAATATAATCAAATTACAAGTTAATTTTCAAAAAAGATTTACCCTACCATCTTCCTGTGCTGTATTGGCTTTCTTGGGTGCAGGTATAGGAATTAATTTACAACCAAGAATTAAATATAATAGTTTGACAATTACTTTAGTAATTGTCTGGTTAATAAAAATATTTGAGGCGATTATTCATGCTTTGATTATATCAGAAAATATCTCAATTTATGTAATGTGGCTACCAAATATTTTGGCTACAGTTTTTGGCTTCTATATATTAATTAAAAAAATTTAGGTAATGGGTAATGGGTAATGGGTAATGGGTAATTGGTAATTGGTGATAAAATCCCGTTTTCATCCTGTTTATCCTTTAATCCTGGACATCCTGATTCTGACGTTGTGCCTAACTAAATAGGTGAACGGAAAAAAACCAACATAAGTAACGAAAAGTAAAGTTGCCGGAAACCTCTTTTCTGTTCCCAGTTAAGAGTTCCCTGTTCCCTTGTCATAACAACAATTTCTAACGCCAACCTACTTAGCAACTTACGTTATTAGGATCAATCCCCTGAGATCGCAAATAAGCTATTAGCCGTTCTTTTTCCTGACGTTCTTGTTCAGCCCGTTGGTGTTCCTGTTCAGCCCGTTGACGTTCCTGTTCAGCCCGTTGGTGTTCCTGTTCAGCCCGTTGGTGTTCCTGTTCAGCCCGTTGACGTTCCTGTTCAGCCCGTTGACGTTCCTGTTGAATCAATTCTACAGCCCAAGGTAACAAATTACCTGTTTTATCCCACCATCGCAACCAATAGCCAGTACGACCTTCCTTTGCACCTCTCCATGTTCCTAAAAATAGTCCCATGGTATCAACCCAATGACGACCATTCTCATCTGGTTGCTTTAATTCATAACGTCCATTTTCCAATTGATAATATTCTAATAATCCCCCCTCTGGCTCAAAAATTATATAAGTGGTGATTTGTAAAATTTGTTCATAAAAAAACCATTTTCCCGGTGGATAGATACGTTTAACTGAATATTCCCCACCGTCTTGATCTGATAAAAACTCTATTACTATTGTCGGTATATCCCCTTCTAAGTTGGGTGTATAACTTTTCCTTTCTGGTAATATCTCTTTCACTGAAGGTATGTATACCCAATCTGGTGCTTTAGCCACAAATTGCCCATTTAATGTGGCACATAGCCCAAAATTGGCGGCAATTAACATCTGTGGTTGTATAAATCCACTGATTTCTAAACTTTCACGCAAAGCCCCCGCTAAAAGTGGTTGTCCTGTATTTTCCACTGGTTCGTCCTCTAACTGAAAATCATCGGGTAAGGCTTCCCAGGAGATTACCAGTCCAGTCTGTGATTTAATTTCACTGAGTAGGGTTGCCATAAGCGCCACCTTTTATTGATTTATTCTGATTTTATCAGATGATATGACTCTTTAAGAAGAATATTGATTAATTAAATATCTGTTGAATGCCAGTATTTTCCCTGTAGCGGGAGTAGAGGAATTAATCAAGACTTATTATATTCAACTATTCAATAGATGATTCATGGTCTGGTCATTTAATCTCAGAATAACGTAGTATAATTGGGTTAATCGCATTTAAACGCAAGATAAAATACCTAACCCCAGAACAAGTTTATAAACAATTCAGCTATCACTCCAAGACAATCGCTTGTGGGGGCTGACAAGGAAAAAATAGCCGAAAAACAAAATATTTATGAGCCAAATAGTAGCCAATGTGATTCAATAGAAGTATAATAACAAGAGACGTACTGAGTCTAGACCATGAAACTCAAAGTTAAAAATCAGTTAACCGTTACCAGAATCGCTATTTTAGGGACTAAAAAACTAAATACGTGGAAATCTAACGAACTTGATTTAATTGCTTTGCGTTTAGGACAACTACGCTCTGACTTGTGGAATGAGTTCGGCTCGTTAAAGGCTTGGGGTATTTCTAAATTTGAAATAGACAAACAGCTACGCACGTCGAAAGACAAGTACCAATTACCTGCTAAATTATGGGATTCAACCCTTTATGATGTAATTGATGATATCCATTTGGTTCAGGCTGCTTGTGTTGAAAAAGTGATGAAATCCCTAGGTCAATCATTCCAATCCTTCCAGTCTAAAAAAGGGGTTTTACAACTTACATTAGAAAGTCGTGAATGGTTGGATCATCCCAAACTTTGCACCTTAGTGAGAAAGTTTTGGTATCGAGGTCATACGAAAGTTGGCAACCAAATTATTCTTAGGGCTTTTGATACTAAATTAGATAATAAAGGCGTGGTGTGGCTGCGTTTTGGCGGACTCACAAAGGGTAAAAATCTGAAGTTGCCAACGACTTTACCGACAGAAGTAAAATGTCAGTTAAGGTTAATCAAGCGCAATGGTAGATGGGAAATACATTACACAACCGATATTCAAAAAGCCGAAAAAAAGACCGAAGGTAAAATAATTGGCTGTGACAGAGGTTATACAGAAGTTTATGCTACATCATCTAACGATGGTGCTAGATTTTTGGGTAATAATTTCGGTAAAATCCAAACAGAAGAAACTGATTACAGAACAGCGAAACAAGTTAAACGCAACAAAATCAAATCAGTTTTTGACAAGTCTATTGCCAAAGGGAATAGTGCCAAAGCCGATAGAATCAAACGGAATAACCTCGGTAAAATCAAGTGGAACAACCGAGAAACATCATTTAAAGGTAGGATTCAAACAATAGTTTTTACAGCTACATATCACTTGATGACTGATGCAATCAAGGTAGCTTTTGAAGATCTGACGGAAGCAATAAAAAGCAAAAAGCCCTTGCGAAAACGCATGAAGAGAAATGTTTCTTCATGGTGCAAGGGGGTAGTTGCGGATGCTCTCAAACAAGTTTCAACCCGCACAGGTTGTGCCGTTGTTAGTGTTAATAGTGCATATACGTCACAACTTGACTCCAGATTTGCTACCTTAACAGGCAGTAGAAATGGTGACAAGTTTACCGGACACGATGGGGTCGTAATGCACTCAGATACTAATGCTGCTGACAATATTCTAGCAAGAATGAGTGATGTTGAAATCACTCGATACATGAAACATTCCGATGTGAAGAAAATCTTGTTAGAAAGAAGTCAGAAGTTTCGGGATTCCTTGATGGAGACCGAAGCGATAACGGGCCAGGATAAGCCCCAGACTCTAGAACCTGAAGTCAGGTCAATCAGAGAGCGAATTATCAGCAATTGACACTGTTTGACCAAGGTTTAACTACGTTAGTTGTGTATCTCTAAAACCATCCTTCTTGTTCCAGGGTTTCAATTAATTGTAAACCGCGAGGATCTCCTACTCCCAGAAGCGCGGCTTTAGTGTCTTCTCTGACTCCTAAGTCTTTGTCTTCAGCAAAAGCTTGAATTAGCGCGTCTATTGCTGTAGCATAGACGACATTGGAAGGTAGTTCTTTACAAAGCTGGCCGATTGTCCAAGCGGAGTTACTACGCACAGCGGCTACAGGGTCTTTAACCAAGGCTTCAATCAGGGCAGGAATAGCACCTACAATGGCTTCATAACCTACTTCTGTCATCTGTGCTAGGGCGCTGGCAGACCAGAGACGAACTGCGGAAATATCGGTTCTGAGGGCATCTGTGAGGGGTGCTAAGGAACGAAAATCACGACAGTTTCCTAAAGCCCATACTACTCCTTTGCGAACATAACCATTCCCATCGCGGTTGAGTTGAGTAATTAATGGTGCTACGGCTTCCGAGGACGGGTTGCGGCCGATACCATAAGCGGCGCTGACTCGCACCAGGGGACAGTTATCTGTTAATAGGTGGATGAGATGGGGTGTTGCTCGTTGATCCTGAAGATCGCAAAAAGCACGCGCTGCTAACATCCGCTGTTGGGGCTGGGGATTTTTCAGGAGTACCAGCATTAATTCTACATCAGGTTTTTCTACTTCTGATTCATCAGTAAGTGGTTCTATTTGGTCTAGGGGGGTAATAAGCTCCCCTTCGGTATCAAGTAGGCTTAGTTCGTATTCGTCGTACATAATGATTCCACTGTAACCCCTATTCCTGGATGGCGGTAATTCATGAATTACTAATTGTCAATTGTCAATTGTCAATTCTCACGCGACTGAAGTGATTTTACCATCCAGAGGGATTGTTCTTGATAACCGAGTTGATGATAAAGATCTAATGCGGGTGTGTTTGTTTGAAATACTTGTAGTCCGATTTGTCTGTATCCCCTTTGTTTAGCCCAATTTTCTATATAATTCATTAATGCTTTGCCAATACCTCTATGGCGATATTCTGGCATCACATAGAGAAGAAAAATATGAGGATGGCGATCGCCGCTGACCTGATCTATAGCATTTCCCACCCAAAGACAGCCTATGGGTGATTGGTGCTGATTTTTTGTTTCCTGTTCATCATATACCCACCATAAAGGGGTATCACGGGACAAATATTGTTCAACGGTACGGGTTAGGTGAGAAAAGTTTTGATTGGGGAATTGTTCTTGGTAAGTCCGCTCCATGAATTTTACCAAGAGGGCTTGATCTACGGTAGAACCTTGCTCAATAGCATAGCCTGGGAGTAAATTCAAAATGGACTGATTCCCCAATTACTTAATTATGATCCCAATAGGTGCGGGGGCAGCCATGTCCGATGGTAAAAAGATCCTGGCGCTGACTGCGACCAAAGCAAAGGTAAAAATCAAGACTGCAATCAAAGGGGCGATATATTGACGTAAAAAGGCCATGGTGTTCGTGTGAATAAATAGGGACTATCTTGATTTTAGCAATTATTCCAATTTGGTAAAGGCTGGCTACGATTCCTGATTTTGGTCTAATTCATCTAAGACCTTTTCACAATACCAATTTTCTGGCATTTCCGGAGCGTTTTCCTTGGCTTGTTGAATGAGTCTTTCCGCAGCAGCCACATCTCCAGATAATCTAGCAATTAGGCGATTTTTTAAGTAATTGCTAGTAAATTCTTCCTCTGGTTGCTTGAGTATGGTGGGAGTAACTGTTTTCTGGGGTTCTCTCCGTAATTGCCAAAATAAGACGTAATAGAGTGTACCAAAAATCAGAATCAGACTAATTGTTCCTAGTAGTGTGAGGAAATTAAAAGCCAGATTTTGCAGAACTAATTGTGAGATGACATAGCCCAGTAATAAACCTGTGACTATGAGAACGAATGTACCAGCAATAATAACTACTTGGGGTTCCATATATCTTCTTCTTCTAGTCCTGGTCTGTTAATTGCTAACGGTTTGGGATTCCAAGGGGCAAACAATGGTAATAGTAGAAGTCCCGGTACAGCAGCAAAGATACTAATTACAAAAAATAACGGCCATCCTGTACTTTTGGCTAAAGAACCGGCTGGCGCAACTAGAATATCACGACTTACGGCCATAAAACTAGAAAGTAAAGCATATTGTGTGGCAGAATACCGTTGATTACACATACTCATCAAAAAGGCCACAAAGGCCGCTGTTCCTAATCCAGCACAAAAGTTTTCTATATTAATTGTCAGGAGGAGAAACTGATAATTTTTACCAACTTGTGCCAGAATTAGATAGGCTAGGTTGCTGACTGCTTGTAAAGCACCAAATACCCAAAGTGAGCGATTTAATCCAATTTTACTCAAAAACGCGCCCCCTGCCAATGTACCAACTATTGTGGCTATTAATCCCATACCGCCTTGAATTGCGCCAATGTCGGTTTGTGTGAAGCCCGTTTGCAGTAAAAACGGTGTGGACATATTATTGACAAAGGAATCACCGAGTTTATAAAGGACAATAAATAGCAGAGTAAGTATAGCTTGAACCAATCCTTGACGCTGGATAAATTCCCCAAAGGGCAGAATTACAGCCTCGGTTAAAGATGCTGGGGGATTGATTTCTTTCGGTTCTGGTGCAAACAAAGTGGCAATAATCCCTAGTCCCATGCCTACGGACATGAATAAGTATACTGATGACCAAGCTATTCTATCAGCAAGAATCAGGGCTAAAGAGCCTGTGAGTAGTAAAGCAATGCGATAACCTAGTACAAATACTGCTGCACCTGCGCCCATTTCCAGCGGTTCGAGAATATCCGTACGGTAAGCATCAGCAGCGATGTCTTGGGTGGCACTCAGGAAGGCAATGACGACAGCGTTAATAGCTAGGAATTGCAGGGCTTGTTTGGGTTGCTGTAGGGACATGGCCGCGATCGCTATTAATAACCCAATTTGAATTACAATTAGCCAACCCCGTCTTCTGCCTAAAAATGGTAATGTAAACCAGTCTAACACCGGTGACCAGAGAAATTTTAAGGAATATGGCACACCTACCAGGCTAAATAAGCCGATAGCGGTTAAATCTACCTTCTCAACGGTCATCCATGCTTGTAAGGTCTTGCTGGTCAAAAACAAGGGCAACCCGGATGAAAATCCGAGTAGGATCAAGGCCGCCATTTTTGGGCTACCGAAAACTCGCAGTAGGGACTTGACTGGATTCATCTAAACCTCCTCCAGGAGACCCCCACCAAAACTGTACTCAGTTTGGTGATGGGAGGAATGGAGGGTTAATTGTGAAACTTCCCTTGAGTAATTTTGTGTGCCAGCACAAACAATGAGAGGGACAGTTGAGCAATTAACAAATCTTTTATACTGCATACAAATAACCATCCTTTGCGTGAATGCGTTTACAAAACTTATGTGATATTCCTTATGAATTGGGTTTAATGGCGTGAAGTTGGTATCTAAAACAAATACTTTGGACATATTGTCCCTCCTTGCGGGTAATGTTAGCCTAGACAAAGATTTAAAGGCTTTTTACGCAACAGCACTGGATTAACCCAATAAGCCTGTTTAACTGTTAACCTCACCAGCTACAAACTGGCTGCGTATTTGTAGGTGAGATGACCTGAAAATCGTAGTGATTTAACACTTAGTCGGGTAAACTCTGGGCTTTTAAAGCTCCCACTTACCCTCAGGGAAATGGTGGGTAATTTACTTTTCCTCGTCACTTAGGATATTTGCAGTTATCGGCCATTGGGGTGGCACAAAGATCGCAAAATCAGGATCTTACTTTCTTTGTGGACAGTTCAATTAGATCTTCAATTTTCTTAATATTCTGATCTCCTGCTAGGTAGCCAATACCTCTATGTAAGTGTAAGCGAAATTGGGTAATTAGGGTCTCTCTATCTGTATCTAAACCGTCATTGTAACAGCGTTGTTTGAGAGCCAACAGTAAAATATCCGCTATTTCTCCCCCAAAAACCCGCCATGTCATCTCCACGTTGCTATCTTGGGGAATAGGTACAGGTGACGGTGCTGCGGGTTCTGCAAGAGAACGACAAAAAGCCCACCGACATAATATGTTCCATTGTTCGATTTTGGTGCTGCGTTTGAGTTTGAGTAGTTGTTCTTTGGCTGTTTGGGAAAGTTTGATTCTTTCTATTGGTGATTCCATGATTTTGGTAATTGGTAATTGGTAATTGGTAATTGGTAATTGGTAATTGGAAAAATCTATTAGTCATTACCAATCGAATTTAAATAAGCATTTAACTTTGCGGGAAGTTCATGAATTATCGGTTTGAGAATATTTACTTGTTCAACTGTTAATAAATTACGGGCATAAGCAAGCCGCAACCAATGAATTGTTTCATTAAGAGAACCTCTAGCTATTTTAATAAAGCGTTTATTGTCTTGAAAGTTATAACGTCCTCTACCCTCTGCTATATTTGCTCCAATGCTATCTGCTGAATGCACAATCTGCTTACCAATTGTATCTTTACTAAAATTATCCCATCCCATAACCACTTTCCAAATTTCATTTGCTAATTTTTCCGATAATTTATACACTTGTAACTCTTCAAAATCTGGTCTACCCATTACCCATTACCCATTACCCATGACCCATTACCCATTACCCATTACCCATTACCAAAAATAACCAGGTTTGATTGTGGTTTCTCGTTTGCTGGAGTTGTATTGGAGTAGGTATTCACGGGCTATGGCTTCGGTTTCTTGCAGGTTTTGATATTCTTTTTTCGCAATTTCGGTGTCGGTGGAAAGGAGAATTACTTGATGGCTGGCTGAGGGAAAATATCTTTCTACTAAGTTGTTACGGTGAGAGGAGTCTAGTCTTCCTAAGGGGGTGTCTATGGCTATGGGTAAACGTCTTCCTGATACTTTAGCTAATCCCCACAAAAATGCGATCGCTAATAGTTGTTTTTCTCCTGCTGAAAGCCGATGTTTGGGAACCGGTTTTCCATTTAAATCATATAATGATAAGCCGAAGGTTTTACTGTCTATGGCTATGCGATGTACTAGGTCTGATTTATGTAATAAATATAGAAAGCAGTTTTTTACTTCTTCTTCTAATTTATTCAATTTTCTCAGGGTTAATCTTTCTCGAAATATTTTTAATGTTTGTTGCACTTTTCCGGCAGAATTAATAATATGTTCACTATTTTGATATTTGAGATTTTCTACTGTATATTCATTTAATTCTTGTCTCAGTTTTTTGGTTTCTGCTTCTAATTCTATCAGTTTTTGATTCATCATTTCTGCTTGATATCTAATTTGATTAAATCCAGTTTGTGCCTGTTTAACTGCTTTTTGTAATTTCATATATTCCTCTGGTGCGGCCGCTGTTTGTACTTGTCTTTCTAGGGTGAGTATTTCTTCTTCATAATTAGTTAATTCATCTAATTGTTTTTGGGCTGTATTTTGACCAATTTGCAACCGATAGGTTATATTGTCAACTAAACTTAAACTTTCTTCATCTGCATTTAACCAGGTATTTTCTATGGATAAGTTATTGCTATATAAGTTATTGATATCTTCAGCTAAAAAAGATTGAATATTACTAATATTAGTATTCTCTATATTTAATTGTCTTAGCCAATTAATTAATCTTTCATCTCTCGCAATTAAGACATCTTTAGCTAATTGAATTTGTTGAGTTTTCAGTTCTTTTTCTCCCTGTCTTTGAATTTGAGATAATAAAGGACTAATTAACGCTAAAGGTAAAACATCACCTGCTAATTCACATAAGGACTCACGGACGTTATTAGCAAGTTTGATTTTCTCTTCTCTTTGTTTTTCTAATTGACTACGTTCAGCAGCAATTTTACCACCTTCATTCACAAATTTATCTAAGGCTTCTTCCTGAATTTTTTCTAATTCTGCAACTTTCATATTAACAGTTGCTAGTCTTTGCCGATTATTTTCATATTCTTGCTGTTTTTCATGCAGTTTAGTTTCAATTTCTTCTAATTTACCTAAATCTTTATTGTCTGCAAATTCTCGTTTTTTGCGATTCACTAAAATCTCTAAATCAATTGCTAATTTATCTGCTAATTCTAAACCCAAAAGTCCATTAATTGCGTCAACAACTATGGGTGGTGGTATTTCCTGTTCTGCAAGTTCTTTAACTTGTTCACCGTCAAAGAGAAATAAATTGGAAATACCTAAAGGTAAGATATTTTCTATATATTCATCCCAAATATTTGCTAATGAATCAATTGGCCAAGTTTCATCATCACCTAAAATCCCTAAATGGTCTTTACCGTCTTTAGGATTTTTTTCCCAAGTCCGCACAACGCGATATTGTATGGGTCTATCTTCTTCGATATGTTCAAAAACCAATTCAATTCTGGTTTTTTCTGTGGGGTTAGCTTTACTGTTGACACATTGGGTTAAAAAATCACTATAACTCAGATTTCCTCTAGTTGAACATTGGGCGCGTTGTCCATATAATGCGAGACGAATGGCATCTATCAACGTAGTTTTTCCGCCACCATTCATTCCCCCTAAAAGGATAATTGGGCGGGCGTTATCTTCATCAATTTGGGGGTTGAGGTTGATGATTTGTTTACCAGCATAAGGACCAAAGTTTTGCAGAACTAATTCTAGGAAGATCATGGTTTTTTGTTGTTTTTTTGTGTTTTTTTTAACGAACCACTCCAGGCGCACAGAACGCAGAGGAAGAAAGAAAAGAGATGTTTATCTCGTTCCCTGGCTCTGACAGGAAATGCTTTCAAGAGGCTCTGCCTCTGTTATAATTAGTTGAGATACAATCTCAAAATTGGCTTTCCTAGCTAGGGGACAGGAAGGAGGAATATAGATTAAATGAACCACGAAGGAACGAAGAACACGAAGGAAGAAGGAAGAAGGAAGAAGGAAGAAGATAATTAATCTTTTAGTGGGAAGGGAGTATTTTATTCATCTGGGTTATTCTGTGCATATTTGAAGTTAGCCCAAGTTTGTGGTTTACTCTCTTCTTTATCCGGGCTATCTCCTAATGTTAATTGTTTGACTTTTTCTCGCACTGTAGCAACATCACCTTCTAATGCTGCTTGTCGTAAATCTCTTTTTAAATGGGCATTTCTAATGGCTACTTCTGGAGAACGGGAACTTGTATCAAAGCATTTTTCTAGGCTTTCGTAAATACCCACACGGCGAGTTTTTTTCTTAAATTGTCTTTCTGTATCTAATAGTCTGGCCATTAATTCTAAGTGCATTCCGTCACCGTCACAAATTTCTTCTAATACTCCCCATTCATCACTACCAAGTATACTTTGATCTGCACCAGGACGGGGATCTTTAAATACTTCTCCTGTCACTTCTTCATATATTCGGGGAACACTATCATCAAATTCGTGTTTTTCTTCTAACCAGATTCGGCGAATTTCACTTAATTCTGCTTGAGAAATCAGGGTAATATCCCGCATATTTTCCGGCGCGTTTTGACGCATTTCTTTTTGCGCTGTTAATAATTTTCTTAACCAATATTCTCGCCAATATTTTGTATATGGTCCAGGTATAGGTTCAATAGACGTTTCCCCCTCTATATTACGTTCAAATAATTGAACTTCTCCCCAGATACGGCGAAAATCTCTTTTTTCGCGGTCACGGTCAACATCTAATTCTCGACGAAAATCAACTAATGGTTGCAACCATTCTTTCTCTTCATCATTTTGAATCATTGCTTGCATAGATTTATCACTATTGACTAATGTGCAAACCCAGCAACCAAAGCGAGAACTACCACAACTAGGAGTAGAAGTATCAACAACTAAAGGACATTCATTATCTGCTGTTGCGCCTCTATACATAGAAAATAAATCTTTATTGCTATATCCCCAAGGGTTTGAAAACTGCATTAAATATAGCCAAACTTCATCAGTTCGCCAATCTTCAATTGGTGTATAAAGTAGAGAATTTATTAAGTTAGGATGAGGACACAGGCGTTCTCTAACTCGACTTGCTTCACGTTTTATCATTATCAAACCGCGAGTTATGCTTTCGGTTTTACGAGTGCCTAAAATAACAATTGTTTCACCACTAGCCCTCACAACATCACGAATAAAAAGATTAGAAGGTTCAATTTTTAATCGTCCAGTACACCAGCGAAATTTATTACGCGGTGCTGGGTAGCCTTTACCAATTAAACCTGCCCAATATGTTTGTTTAGTTTCTGGTTGCAGCAAATGAGGTTGTATTGGCATTTTTTGCCCTTGAGCAGCAACTTCCATTTGTTTTAATGAGCCTTTTACCCAAGCAGAAACATAGGGATTTTCTACTCCTGTATCTGTCGTAATTACATGAATTGGTTTAGTTCTTTTTTCCGGTGGGAGTCCAGAAATTGCATTCCAAATAAGCTGTAAAGTAGCAGTGCTGTCTTTTCCACCGGAATAGCCTACCACCCAAGGTATTTGGTCTAAACAATACAATTCTTGAATTTCTGTAGTCAAAGCTTGGATATACTCCACTAACTCCGGTACAGTACGATTTTGCTGATTTTTATTTTCTGGCTGTTGTGAATAAGTCATTTTTCCCCTACTTGTAGATACATGAACCTAAAATCAATACTTCCCTATGGGACGATGGAATTATTTAGTATATAAATCAACCTAGCTATGAGTGCAACATAATATTTTTAAAAATAACATCATTAGTATCCATTTTTTTTGGATAATAAAGCAACAATTAGTCAATAAGTTTTTAAAAATTAATATGAATGATAGTACAAACACACTAAATAATCAACTCGCTAATGAGTATCTAGAACGGGAAAATAACGATAAACAGGTATTAGCTTTACTGCTAAACCGGTTTTTAGAGAAAAAAGACCAAATTCTTGTCCAAAAAACCGAAATGGGTGGTACAGAGGCTTATATAGGTTCTGTTACCTTGGAATGGTTCGCGGGACGGGTACATTTTGCGTCAGGTTTACCCCTCCTGCAAAAAAAGTACAACCCAGATACGGAAAATATCGAAATTGATGCTGATAGCATTGATGAAATTCAACAACGACCTGTTGATTGGTCGCGTCAAGCCCCGTTAGTACAGTATTTAGCAGCGAGAAAAAACCATAAATTTCCGGCTGTTTTGGTGGTAATTAATCAACCTTGGGTAGATAACCCCAAAGCAGTAGAATGGGATAGTCAAGGACGGGCTAAAAAAGCGACTACTGATTTTATACCCTTAGATAAAGATGGTAAAGTTGGTTTACTGAATATTTCTGAAGAGAATGTGACAATTTATGCTTTAGATGGTCAACATAGATTAATGGGTGTACAGGGTTTAATGGAATTAATTAAATCTGGTAAACTCCAACGTTATAAAAAAGATAAAACTGCTGATGAAAGTTTTATTACTTTATCTGATTTGATCGATAAATATCAAGTAGAACCTGCTTATTTACAAAGTTTATCTAAAGAGAAAATTGGTATTGAATTTATTTGTGCGGTGAATACTGGAGAAACTCATACAGAAGCAAAACGACGAATCAGATCAATTTTTGTTCATGTAAATTTGATGGCTGCACCTTTAAGTAAAGGTCAGTTAGCACAACTAAATGAAGATGATGGTTTTGCCATTGTAGCGCGAAAAATTGCCGTTACACATCCACTTTTAGAACAGAAGCCAAATCGCAATCCTCGTGTTAATTGGAATAGTGCCACTGTAGCCGCTAATTCTACGGTTTTAACCACTCTGCAAGCCCTACAAGATATGTCTGAAAGATATTTGGGGCAAAAGTTCCCTCACTGGAAACCTTTAGAAAAAGGGTTAATTCCCATGCGTCCAGAAAATGAAGAAATTCAGGAAGGAATTGCAGATTTTAGATTACTTTTTGATCATTTAGCTAATCTTCCCAGTTATAAAATATTAGAACATGAAGAAACAACAGTTTTACGTCGCTTCCATTTTGAAAAAGACGGGGGTGAGGGAAATATGCTATTTCGTCCAGTTTCTCAAATTGCTTTAGCGCAAGCTTTGGGAAATTTGGTATTTAAAAAAGGTTTTCCTTTGACGGATATTTTTAAGAAGTTAGAAAAATTTGACCGTCAAGGAGGTTTTAGTGGTATGGAATATCCTCAATCTTTATGGTATGGGGTTTTATATGATCCGAATAAAAAGCGGGTACAAGTAGTAGGAAAAGATTTAGCTGTGAAGTTATTGATTTACATTTTGGGGGGAATGACTGAAAAAATAGAAGTTACTGGTTTACGTAAGGCTTTAGCTAATGCTAGGACTATAGAAGAACAAACTATAGGTTTTGATGGTAAGTTTGTCAAACCACAAGATGTAGGACTACCAGTGATTTTATTATCATAGCTAATTATGACTGAAATATATGATAACGATGCCATTGCAAAGGTTCAATATCTGGAAAATATTTTTCTGCTTTAGGCAATATGAGTATTTCCCCATGAAATTCTGTTATTGTTCTACCATGGGGAGATACTTCTTCTAAGTCTTTGCTAACGATAATTTTGTATTTTTCATCAACAGCAAACCAACCTCTATCAAAAGCCCAATGATGATTTTTACAAAGTGCTATTCCGTTATGTATTCTACTGTCATAAAATGTAGAAAATGGCTTTATATGTGAGCCGTCAACAATATTTTGATTACCCGTTTTATTAACTTTCAACCCACAAAAAGCGCATTTACAATCATATACATAAACAACAGCTTTTCTAAAAAACGCATTTTTAATTAGTGTTTTTTTAAAACTCCATTTAGGGGTGTTGGTAATAACTCCTCTCATAATCAAATCTATCACGGTTAAAAGCAATATTGGTTTATATTTAGCATTGCCACGCTTGCGTCTATTACTGACTTTTAACTTAGAAAACTTTTCACAATAAAAACCAAGATTATTCATATCTAACTAACTACTTTGTAAAAAATGCAAACAAAATGAATTATTTCAAAAATCTACTTAAATCAAATTCTTCTTCTATATTATTTTCTTGATAATCTACTGCTTTCCTTAAAATCAGCAGAAATTGTATTTCATAATCAACAACTCCGCGCAATTGATTTTGTAATATTTCTAGTCCTCCATTAGCATATTCTTCAAATATTTGAGTCCGTTTATCCTCATATTCATCTTCTCTAGAAGCAAGTATTTGGATATCATTTGTCTCAACAATCCCTAATAATTTTATAATTTTGTCATAACCCAGCGAGGCAAAATTTTCCTGTGGAATTGGAGAAGGGTCTCTTTTTGTAGTATCTCGCAAAGGAACACTTTTTTTATACTTTACTCCTAATGCTGCTGCAAATATCATCACCTCCACATAAGTTTGGAAAAGTCCTGGTGTTTCCTTAGAAGCTAGTAACGATTTAACTAACTCAGCCTTATCTTGAGCAATTTTAATTCTATTTGCAGCCATAATTATAAAATCTACACCCTTAACATCATAAACCAACGCTAACTTACTAATACCACAATCTTACCCTCTTATTTGCGACTGTGCGCGAAACAAAGAATCAAAAAACATCCTCATAAACCAGAGAAAGAGGAAAAGTAAAATCAACACTAACTAAATGTACATCATCACCCTCAACAAAAGGATGTAACTCCCATAAACCCCTATCATTTAACCGAAAACAATCCAAACCCACCTTATCAGCACTAATTAAAACATATTCCTGCAAAGTTGGAATCTGTCTATATAACTGAAACTTACCTCCCCTATCATAAGCCTCCGTACTCGGAGAAAGCACCTCAACGACTAAACTAGGAAATTGAATAAACTTAAGCGCTTTTTTATCTTTAGGGTGACAACTAACAACAACATCAGGATAAGTAAACGGACCATTTTCCGATATACCCACTTTAGCATCAGCAATGTTAACACGACACTTACCACCTTTTAAATGATTTTTTAACCCAGAAGCTAAATTAAAAGCAATATCATTATGAGGAATAGTTCCCCCGGTCATAGCAAAAACTTCACCATTGATATATTCATATTTAATATCTTGCTTTTCCTCCCACTCCAAATACTCAAGAGGACTCATATAACTTCTATCAAAATTAGCAACCATAACATTTACCTCCTAATTTTCCGTAAAATAAATTAACTAAATAAATTAACTAAAAATTTGCAACAACCAGCGATTAACCTCACCATCATCTTGAGTTAAACTACGTTGAATGGCTTCCTGAACAGTAGATATTTGTAAACCTGGTAAAACCTTTGACTCCTCAATTCTTCTACTCCCACCGTCAATAATTTCCAAAGCAATAATATCATGATTATTAGCATCCATTACCCAATATTCCTTTACACCCAACCGTTCATAGAGTAATCGCTTAAACCCCAAATCATCATTAATAGAAGAAGCAGCAACTTCTACAACTAGAGTAGGTGCTGCTAACTCATTAATATTGACAGGAGAATTATTCAAAGGTGGAAATTTGATTTTATCCCCAATATAAAAAGCTAAATCAGGTTGACATTCACTTTCACCTATTTTCCTAAAGCTGGTATTAGTAGCTTCAATAATTTTGATATTTTTGAGAGTAGCAAATAAACTCACTACCTTAGAAACAATAGAATTATAACGGCCATGACGAAAACCAACTGGTAACATTTCTACCCTCATATAATTTTCATAAAAATAAAATCTTCCGTGCTGATAATCAGAATGTTCAGCGACTTCTAGAAATTCATCCCAACTTACCTTTACCCAACTATCAGTAACCAAACTTAAAGAACTAACAACCATAATTTTCTTCCTTTACGTGAAACATTCTAAACCCGTTCAACCTCAACAATTTCCGTATATTCAAAACCATTCAAACTCTGTCGCACCAAAGAATATCGTTCCCCATGTAACTCAATAAAATCCTGTTCACAATTAGGCTTAGAAGAATAATAAACCAAAACATATTCCTTCCCGATTTTATCAACAATTTCCTCCTCAACTTCTATCCTCCATTGAGTCTTAGTCACCAACACAACCAACTGATTTGCTAACTTAGGAATAGTACGCGCAATGTGACGACGGGAATTAGCATCTAAACTCCCAAAAGGAGAATCCATAACAATCGGAAAAGTGCTACTATCGGGAACCATCATCATTTTTTTCTTCTCACTCCAGTCGCGCACTTTATCAATAATACTAGCGATAAAAGACAGACTGAGAATTTGATTTTCTCCCGTAGAAGCTGCGACTGGTGCTTCAATTCCCGTGGTATTTTCCACCAAACTTAATTCATAGTTTTCGCTAATTTTGGGAATATAGGGAGTAAAAGAAATCTCTGAAAAGATTTCCTGTACTCGCTGTTCCAATTGCAGACGAAACTGATTTTCTTGACGGTTTTTCACTTCTAACAATCGTTCAATAGCATCCTGAGTAGCATTAATACGACGCTGTGCTAAAAATTGTTTTTCCTCATTTTGTTTTTGCTTAGATATTTGTTTGATCAAAGTATCCATACTTATTTTTAAGTGAGAAAGTTCCTGGTGATTTGCACCTTGTTCCCGATTTAATTCATCAATTTTAGATTCAATTTCATCCAGACGTTTTTGTAAATTACTAATTTCCTCATTGGGATCTTTTCGTAATTGTTCTTCAATAGTTGTTAATTCCAACTCCACTTGATTGAGATTTTCCCTCAACTGTTGAATTCTTAATTGTTCCCTATCCGCTTCTTCCCAAAAAGCAACAGCTTGTTTATCAATTTCGTCAACTTGGGCGCTCATTCTAATTGCGGTTTCTTCTACAGTTGAAGAACCGGCTTTTCGCATGAGATTCTTCACATGAAAATGAGTATGAGTTCCTTCCCTTAAATCTGCACCACAAATACAACGTCCAGTATTCAGTAAATCATTGACAAATTCCCGCGAAATCCCTGCTGTTAATTCACCACGTTTTTTTAAATCTATAAATATTTCCCGAAATTTAGCGGTAGTTTCTGTTAACAAAACAGTATAACCCCGTGCGGAAATAACTTTTTTTAAATTCTCCCGTGTTTTCTTCAATTCTGCTCGTAAACTATCTCTTTGCGATTCTAAATTTTGCCTTTTTTCCTGTAATTCCTTGACAGCACTCAACTCTCTTAGTTTATTACTGACTTCCTTTTTAAATACCTGTTGATATTCTAACTCTTGATTTATTTCCGTTTGACGTTTATTAATGGTCTCAATTTCTAATTCTTGCTTTTGTTGATTGGTCAATAATTGTTTAGTTTCTGAGTCACCAATATTTTTAAATTCAGTTTCTAAAGACTTTTTTGCTTCTTTCAAGTGTTTAATAGAAAGTTCAATCACTTCCACACCCAAAAAAATTCTAATTGCTTCTGCGATTTCTGCTTTATTATGAGAACGCACAATTTCCTCAATACGTTCACCGTCAAAGAAAAAATATTGATGTAAACTTAATGGTAGAATTTGGGTAATGATTTCCTCTGGTAACTGATTAGGAATTTTCCATTGACCATCATCTCCAGCTAACCACATAGTTAACTGAGTTTTACCAGTTTCTATTAAATCACTTTGGTTTTTATAGACTCGACAACCACGTTTAGCACGATAGCGAATATTTTCATGTTCCCAACCAATTTCTACTGAACATTCTACAGGTTGACCAGGTTCAGATTCTGCGATCGCACGTTTATTTACTAACTGTTCGGTTGACGCAAAAGCAGCACTAAATTTCTCATATAAAACCCAAGTAAACCCATTCAAAATACTAGTTTTACCTGCTCCATTACTACCATAAATCATCGTTGTATTGCGAATATCTCCATTAGCTAAAATTATCTCTGGAGTTTTCCCATAAAACGAACGAAAATTACATAATTTAATAGAAGTTAGCCTCATTGCACTGCTTCCTTAACAATTGCGAGAATATCATCATTAATATGGCCTTTGCTTTTTCTATCTAATCTACTTTTTTCTAATCTCCATACTCTTTCAATAATTTGCTTTACTTCTGGTGGTGCGCTGGAAATTGGTTCTTGAACATCTTCAATATTTGATTCTGGTATCATCCTAAAACTGCAATCAATGTTTCTTTTATTTTAACCAGTTTTGATATGATAAATATCATCTACACAAAATTTTTCTCAGGGACTTCCAAAAAATAAATTATCCTTGTCATCATAGCTTCACTAAAAAAAGTATAAAAAGAGGACTGATGTAGTAGATTTATAGTCTTCTAAAATGACAACTCAAAAACAACAAATAAACCATGGTTGATATCTTCACACTATTGCAATATTTACTACCAAAAATAAAATTGACAACAACGACGCAAAGCTACTGTCAAATATTTTAATTATTTGATACTTTAGCATTGATAAATTATTACTTATGAATAAGTAAGTCAGGATTATATCATCATAAGATAAAAAAGTATATAAATTAACTAAAAATAAATATTTAAATTGTTAATCTTAAAAAGAGTTTACTAACTTTGAATAATTGCATAGGATTACTATTTTATTTTTGAATAAAATATCAAAAGTTTAATGTGTTACGCTATGTTAAGCATAGCCTACATATCTTTTCAAAAATTAAACTGGATTCCTATATTTATTTGCGTTTTATTATTTAAACGTAAATAAAAATTATTCATTAGTAATCATTAAAGTTCTTAATTAACCTTTATTTTCCTCAACAAAGGTAATCTGATCATGACATTCTTAAACGAAGTTATTAATGGTAAAAAACCCATTGAAGAAGCAATTATTGAAGCTATTGTTAAAGCCAGAACAACTTGTGAAGAAAATGGTAATAATTCTGTTAATTGTGCAGTAGCTTGGGATATTGTTGAAGAATTGCAAATAGAAAAAGCCCATCAAAAACAAGCAAAACATCGAAAAACAAGCTTAGAAGACTATTGTGAAATGTATCCAGACGCTTTGGAGTGTTTAATTTACGATATTTAATTTAAATAGCTACACTTCAAAAAAAAATAGATATTTAGATCTCCGACTTATCGAAAAAGTTGGAGATTTATATACTAAATGAGTTTATTGAGATTTTTATATAATTTACAACAATGCTATTGTTTAACCTTGCATTAGTTGGTAAAAACATTGCATTATTAGTTTTTTAAAATTTATTTTTACTTGATGACATTACATTATGAATGTATAGCGTTACATTAGTAATGGATAAACTTGCATAATTAATAATTATATTTACAGAAAGACTGTAAAGTTTAATTACTGATTATTTTTTGATGAACTCCTGAATTACTTGTTTAGTAATGTCTTGAATAGTAGCTAAGGTTGGTGGTATAATATCGCTTTCCATTTTTAACCACAAAAGATATTCAATATTTCCCGCAGGTCCAGTTATGGGAGAATAAGTTAAACCTTTATATTTCCAACCTAATTCTAAAGCCTTTTGCATGACCTGAAAAATTGCATCTGCTTGGTCATCAGAATCACGCACAACGCCTTTTTTCCCTATGCGAGACCTCCCAACTTCAAATTGAGGTTTTACCAGCAATACAGCCTCTCTGGAAGGTTGTGTTAATCCCCAAACAGCAGGTAAAATTTTAGTGAGAGAAATAAACGAAACATCAACAACCACCAAATCAGGAAATATAGCATTTTCAGTATATAATTCCTGTGGTTGTAATTGACGTAAATTCGTGCGTTCCCTTAAAATTACCCTTTGATCATTTCTGATTTTCCAGTCAACTTGTCCATAACCGACATCAATTCCATAAACTTGTTTCGCACCAGATTTTAACAAACAATCTGTAAAACCTCCGGTAGAAATTCCCCCATCTAAACAAATTCTTCCCCTTACAGAAATCGCAAATTGTGCTAAAGCTTTAGCCAATTTTTCTCCACCACGGGAAACAAAAAGAGGACGTTCTTTAACTTGAATTTCTGCGGTAATATCAACCTCAGTTCCCACCTTATCAATTATTTGTTGATTTACAGTTACTTCTCCAGCTTGAATAAGTCTTTGTGCTTGTTGACGAGAAGAAGACAATCCCAAATCAACTAATAATGTATCTAATCTTTGTTTAACCAATGTTACCTTCTTTAATGCTTACAAAATCTCCAAATTGCAGATTTTAGTCATTTAAAATATTATCTAATTAAAACGATGAATTTTATCATCTGAATTAAAACCTGTGAATATGACGAACCTGAACTTTATCACGTGGATCAAAACCTTTATCAACAAAATTCAAAATAATTTTTTTCAGCAACCAATGTAAACCGCAAAGAATGATAAAAGTGAGTATAATGATAATTAATGGTTGTTTACCAAGAAGTTCCTCCACACCTTTTGTAATTATTTCATCTGGTTGAGTGACAAAATCCCAACTATTAAAACGCAAAAATCTTCCCCAATAAATACCCACAGCACAAAGAGCGTGAGTAATTAACTCAACTGGAAAAATCCATTTACTTTTATCAATGCGATGTAAATAATAACCCAGGTTTATTAATGATATGACATAGGCAGCAAAACCGGAGAAAATTACTACAAAATAAACAGGAATTAAGACTAATGTAATCATCCATATTGACTGGACTGTGCGAATATCATGTATTAAGTGAATAACATCAGTTAATAAATAAGGTGCGTTTGGTAAAAAAGCGTAAAAAGTCAGGGATACTGGCCAACGCAACCAAGAACGACTACGTTTATTGCGAAATAACCAAACACTTAAAGCTAAGGGAATAAAAGCTAAAAATAAATTCCATGTCATCCACCGCATATTTACTTGTAATATATGCAGAACAGTTTTCATTAATTCAATGATTTCTGGTTTCATACAATTTTAATAGTATTAACTAGAATAATTTCTGTTTTTGGTTATACAAGTTGTACAGCATTCATATTATAAATCATTTTTATATCAAAATGGACTGCCAATAAATTATTTTATTGAACGAACCACTCCAGAAGCAGATCACACGGAGGTTTGATTATGAAATCATAACATTAAAAAATTGTTAAAAAATTGAAGATCTTTAACTCTGCGACTTTGTACCTTTGCGAGAAATAAAATCTAGGGGTAATTCATATTACCCCTAACAATTAATTAAGTCTTAAATATCAATCTCACTCAACTCACGAGTGATATAATCAAAAGGCTCATCCACAAAAGCAGCATTGGTAATACCTGCAACTGCTACTTGTTCTTTAACAAGATCCTTCATAATTTGGATACCTTGCACTGTCGAACCAATGGGTACACCCAAGGAATTGTAAGTTTCCCGTAGTCCTTGTAACACACGCTCGTCAAGTACATTCATATTACCTGCAACTAACGCATAGGTAGCATAGCGCAGATAATAGTCCATATCCCGTAAACAAGCCGCAAAACGACGAGTTGTATAAGCATTACCACCGGGACGAATTAATTCTGGTAACTGTGCAAATAACTTTGCACCAGCTTGTTTAACAATTGCGGCTGCATTAGCATTAATTGCGGCTGCGGCTTGTATTCTGGCTGTTCCACTCTCAAAGTAAGATTTGAGACTATCAATGGCGTTCCGGTCAAAATAACGACCGGTTACGTCATAATTCTTAATTAAAGTTGTAACGGCATCGCGCATTTTTTTTCTCCCAATTGTCAACTATTTATGGTTTGATATTAAATTGGCTGCAATTACGCACCAATAAAATTTAGTGCCAATTCGCATAAAATAGACTTTGGCACAAAACTATCCATCTGCTACTTAAGGATTTTATGCCAAAGTTGACCCCTGATGATAAAGTTTATAGTTTTGTACAAATTACGAAAGAAAGGTTAACATAACCTGTAATCCAGACAATCTGTAACTAACATGACAAAATCATGTCAAGTTAACTATTTACGATATTTCAGGTGGTGTGTGACAACTTGGTTTAGCGTAACAGGGTGAGAACGTCTTATCATGGTTTGGGTTTATATTAGGTAATTGGCTACAGAAGGAGTAAAGTAAAAATGGCAACCCCAAAAGAAATCTTGAAGCGGATTCAAGACGAAAAAATTCAGATGATTGATCTGAAATTCATTGATACACTGGGAACTTGGCAGCATTTGACTATGTACCAAGACCAAATTGATGAAAGTTCATTCTCTGACGGTGTTCCCTTCGACGGTTCTAGTATTCGGGGTTGGAAGGGTATCGAAGAATCTGACATGACAATGGTACTTGATCCTAATACCGCTTGGATCGATCCCTTCATGAAAGAACCAACTCTAAGTATCATTTGTAGTATTAAAGAACCTCGTACAGGCCAGTGGTATAATCGGTGTCCCCGCGTTATTGCCCAAAAAGCCATAGACTACTTAGCTTCTACTGGACTTGGTGATACAGCTTTCTTCGGTCCTGAAGCTGAATTTTTCATTTTTGACGATGTCCGCTACGACCAAACCACCAACTCAGGTTACTACTACGTGGATTCTGTAGAAGGTCGTTGGAATACTGGTAGAGAAGAAAAACCTAACCTGGGTTACAAAACCCGCGTTAAGGAAGGTTACTTCCCTGTACCACCCACAGACAGCTTTCAAGATATGCGGACAGAAATGCTGTTGATCATGAAAGATTGTGGTGTACCTATTGAAAAACAACACCATGAAGTGGCTACCGGTGGTCAGTGCGAACTTGGTTTCCGTTTTGGTAAGTTAATTGAAGCTGCTGACTGGTTAATGACTTACAAATATGTCATTAAGAACGTTGCTAGAAAATATGGCAAAACTGTCACCTTCATGCCTAAACCCATTTTTGGTGATAATGGTTCTGGTATGCACTGTCACCAGTCTATCTGGAAAAATGGTCAACCTCTATTTGCGGGTGACAAGTACGCTGGTATGAGTGAAATGGGACTTTACTACATTGGTGGTATTCTCAAACACGCTCCAGCATTATTGGCAATCACTAACCCCACAACAAACTCTTACAAGCGTCTTGTACCTGGTTATGAAGCACCTGTAAACTTAGCTTACTCCCAAGGTAATCGTTCGGCTTCCGTCCGCATTCCTCTTTCTGGAAATAACCCCAAAGCCAAGCGCTTAGAATTTCGTTGTCCAGACGCTACTTCTAACCCTTACTTGGCTTTTGCGGCTATGCTTTGTGCTGGTATTGACGGTATCAAAAACAAAATTCATCCGGGTGAACCCTTAGATAAAAATATCTATGAACTTTCCCCAGAAGAATTATCTAAGATTCCTTCTACTCCCGGTTCTTTAGAATTGGCTTTGGAAGCTTTGGAAAATGATCACGCTTTCTTAACTGAAACTGGCGTTTTCTCTGAAGATTTCATTCAGAACTGGATTGATTACAAGGTCGCTAACGAAGTTAAGCAAATGCAATTGCGTCCACATCCTTATGAATTCTTCTTGTATTACGATTGCTAATTACAACAATTACTAACGTACAAGTAGTAAATTTTTTAGCCACCCTCTGGGGTGGCTTTCTTTTTCTCTTAACTCATAGTCGCTTGGCTACGTCCATAAAGCGTCTGCGTAGCTGCATCCATCTTACCTTGAATGGGATTCCAATAGTGAGACATTCCTTCATGCAAACCAAGTTCTTGTGCAGCACGCATCAACATGGATTGTTGACGGTTTTTAGCTTGCTGATGTTGACGCACCATCAATTGACGAGCTTTTTCTTGAATAGACATGACACTACCTCCCTGTATTTATTTACTAAGAAATAATTTCCTACTTCCTGCAATCTGATGATAACACAAAAATCTGTAGTGTAAACTACAGAATCTTAAATAAATATGATTATATTTCTTCTATGCTGCTTGTACTCTACATGATTACATAAAAATATGTAGTGTAAACTACAAAATTAAGAAATGATATAAAACTTCATAAATGCTTTCAGTTTCAAACCCCCTCTCCCCTGGTTTTCTTAGGGATAGATTAAGATTTTATAAGTTTCTGCTGTCGGGGCGATCGCTTGGTCTACGGCTTGTGGTAGATCTTGTAGGGGATAGCGATCGCTAATTAAAGCTTTAACATCAATGCGGCGATTAAAGACAATATCCGCAGCTAGACTTTGTAAACGGTAGGATGAGCTATAACTACCCATTAAATCTATTTCTCGACGATAGAGGATATTAGGATTAATGGGAATAGTCAATTCATCAGGAAATTCCGCAAAAAATAGGATTTTTCCACCTTTGCGAGTACAGTCCAAAGCTTGAAAAAACGCTTTATCGCTAGGAACAGCTAATAAAGTGACATCGACACCCATACCCCCAGTCAAAGCTTGAACTTTCGCAGTTAAATTAGAATCACGGGCATCAAAAGCTGCTTTTGCGCCTACTGCTAGGGCTTTTTCAATTCTAGAAGGTAAGAGGTCTGTAGCGATCGCTTTAGCCCCAAAGAACTTCACCAACATCATAAACATTAAGCCAATGGGACCTGCACCAGTGACCAGAACAGTTTGTCCAGGTGCAATTTGAGCTTTTTTAACAGCTTTTAAACAGCAATTAGTAGGTTCAACAAAACTAGCTTCTTCAAAACTGATATGATCAGGAATGGGAATTAAGCCACCATTTTCCACAATGTGGGCTGGAACTTTCACATACTCAGCAAAACCGCCGCCACTGGGGTTAAAACCCGCGCTAGTGGAGATATTTTTATAAACATCGCACATGGAAAAATTATCATTTAAGCAATAGGCGCAACGCATACATGGTATATGGTGCATCACCGCTACCCGTTGTCCTACTTGCCACCCTTGCACCTGAGAACCAACAGCCGCAATAGTTCCAGCAGTTTCATGTCCAAATATGCGTGGCGGTTCATACAAAGGATAGCGAATCTTTTTAATATCTGACTGACACAAACCGACAACCCGCACCTGCACCAAAACTTCATCTGCTTCCAGTGTGGGAACTGGGACTTCTTCGTAAGATAATTGATTTACGCCTCTAAATACTTGTGCTTTCACGTTGTTTTTTTATCATTCAACGTTACTAGATTTAACATTTTGTGGTTAAAGTTAGGTTATGGAGTTTGACTTTTGTATTTCAGCTTCTTGTAATTGCTGCTCTAAGCTTTTTTCAAATCTTGGGAATGCTTCAATATCTGCTGATAAAAGATAATCACCAATCACCGAAACGATGAAAATACCCGGATTTCCTGGAGAAAGGAACAAAAAAGCAGCAACACCAGCCCGAAAATCCCGTTTTTTGATTCCGCCATTAGTCCAATGGCATCCTTGGTGGTGTCAATTTATAGATTGGATGATCACATTCGGGACAGTGCTGTTATGTTTACTAATGTTGCCAACTCGCCTCCCCGGTATGGAGTTATTAGGCATAGCTCCTAACTGGCTACTAATTTGGGTGGTATCTTGGAGTGTAAATCGCTCAGTATTATCTGGCATACTATCAGGTATTATTTTGGGGCTATTGCAAGACGCAATGACATCACCAGATCCAACTCATGCCTTGGGTTTGGGAATAATAGGGATGTTAACGGCACTAATCCAAAAGCAGCGGTTTATTCAAGAAGACTTTATTTCTATTGCTTTAATTGTATTTGGGATGGCTGTGGTCGCAGATACTATTTTTGCTGTGCAGTTGTCCTTGGCAGGAAATCGTCATGTAGCCAGCATTTGGATCTATTACCAGCGTGTTACCCTAGCATCGGCAATTCTTAGCAGTTTGTGGGCACCGGTAGTTTATTATCCTCTTAATCGCTGGTGGCAGCAGATAAAATTAATTCGTAACTCATAAGTCCAATGGATAAGCACCCGGAAATCTCGCCAACATCCCTATCTTTTCCTGAAGATCCTCTTGTAGAACAGCCTGTAGTCACAGAAATAATCGCTAATGACTTTGATTCTGCGATGATGCTACGCTGTCTGGAACTAGCTGCTATGGCCTTGGGGCAGACTTCACCAAATCCCTTAGTCGGGGCGGTAGTTGTTCAAAATGGGGAGGTTGTGGGGGAAGGGTTTCATCCCCGTGCAGGTGAACCTCATGCAGAAGTTTTTGCCCTCAGAGCAGCGGGAGAACGAGCGCGAGGCAGCACTATTTATGTCAGTCTTGAACCCTGCAACCACTATGGACGCACTCCCCCCTGTTCAGAAGCATTAATTAATGCTGGAGTGTCTAAGGTGGTGGTGGGAATGGTTGATCCTAATCCCCTAGTCGCTGGTGGCGGTATGGCGCGATTACGTGCCGCTGGTATAGAAGTTGTCGTCGGCGTGGAAGAAGCAGCTTGTCGGCGATTAAATGAAGGGTTTATTCATCGTATTCTCTATCAGCGGCCTTTAGGGATTTTGAAATATGCTATGACCTTAGATGGCAAAATTGCTACTACTTCCGGTCATAGTACTTGGGTAACAAATCAAGATGCCCGCACGGAGGTTCATCGCCTCAGAGCCGCTTGTGATGCTGTTGTTGTCGGTGGAAACACTGTGATACAAGATAACCCTTATTTAACTAGTCATAACAGTAATGCTCACAATCCCCTGCGAGTAGTGATGAGTCGAAGTCTGAATTTACCAGAACAAGCTCGCTTGTGGGATACTCGGGAAGCTCCAACTTTAGTTTTTACGGAGGTTGGTAGCTCACAGACTTTTCAAAATATGCTGCGGGAAAAAGGGGTGGAGGTATTGGAATTTAGATCACTGACTCCAGAACAAGTTATGACTCATTTATATGAGCGCGGTTTTTGTAGCGTGCTATGGGAATGTGGTGGTATTTTAGCAGCTAATGCGATCGCTCAAGGCGCAGTCCAAAAAATTATGGCATTTATCGCCCCCAAAATTATTGGTGGAAATCATGCTCCCACACCTGTAGGAGATTTAGGTTTAACCAGTATGACTCAAGCTTTACCTCTGGAACGGGTAAGTTGGCGAATTGTTGGTTCTGACTGCTTAGTAGAGGGTTATTTACCATCAGTAATTAAATAAATAGCATAGACACTTAATCATGTTTGTTGACGTTCATAAGCTAAATCACGAATCAGACTCAGCCGAGATTGAATATAATCACAGAGGAAATCAATCTCACTGGCATCTAAGAAGGCTTGATTAGTGATTTGTTTTACCAACCACTGCACTAAACTATCATCATCAAGCTGCAAAAGCGTTACTGTGTGGGTAGCTTCAATTATAGACCAAAGCTGACGCATGATTGTGGGAGTCATTAGACCTCTATTTAATCATTAGTTAGTTGTTTTCAGATTACACAATTCTCATATTAAGTGACTGCATAAATCCACAACTAGATATAAGTATTATTAAAAATTTAATAATTAGACAAATATCTTAATTTTAATCAAGAATTGTCAATTTATATGAATTAACAAAACTTTACTCATCTCAAATTTTTGTTTCTGGCCTTTTCGCTCTTTTTGCTATATTTGATGAATATAAGAACGAACCTACTAGGACACAGAGGACACAGAGGACGGAGAGAAATCAGGCTTTGATCGGTTTTTGTCTAAGTTATTACGTTTTTTATTCCCATTTTCAGCTTTTTGTACTAAAGTAATTTTAATCAGGTTATCTCTATTTTTACAAGATGACAGATTCATGTTTGAACCTGACAATATCACCCATACCCTTGAGGAAAACCTCTCCAAGTTTTATCCTCTTGAACTCGGTAACATAATTCAATATTGCCAAAATAGTCCCTTTGGCAAAATTTTACCTGATGCTTTTTACATTCATGTTTTAGCATTACATACTCTTGACCCTTGGCTGCAAGAATATGAAGGTTGCGTTCGTAGGGCTTTACCTCAAGTTCAGTCAGCAACTATAGTTAAATTTAGCACCAATAAACCGAAAATTTCCTATTTATTTTATCCTGATTTTGATACAGACCCTCATCCATCTTTACACTATAGTATTCAGGTGGATTTAGCAACTCTAGAGGTTGGTTATCGGGATTACAGCGATTCGGAAAATCCCCCCATTTTACACCGCAAAGAAACTTTTGTTACCCCAGAATATCCTTTGTATGCAGAGTTCGCCGCCTTAACTCGCACTCAAGTAGCTTTAGGTCTACTTAATCATACTAAAGGCATTGGTACTAAGTTAGGTTGGGAACAAAGGCTACAAATTTTTGGAGTGGAAATTCAGGGACATCACTTAATTCAACGGGAAAGCCGTTCTGTAGACACAACCATAGTCCCAAAAATAGAGCGTCACAAAGCCGCAATTATCCGTCCTGATTTATCCCGTCCCGTCCGTTTAGCCCTGGAATCTGGCTTATTTAGTCCAGAAACCACCTTTTTTGATTACGGTTGTGGACATGGTGGAGATGTGACTCGTATGGCTGAACAAGGTTATATAAGTTCTGGCTGGGACCCGTACTATTCCCCAGACACACCCCGCATGGCTGCGGATATTGTCAATATTGGTTTTGTGATCAATGTCATTGAAAATACTAGCGAGCGCCGGGAAGCCCTAATTCAAGCCTGGGAACTCACTCAAAGGGTACTGTTAGTAGCCGCTCAGGTGTTGATAGCCGACATTAAACGCGGTGTCATTGCCTATGGCGACGGAGTGATCACTAATCGTAACACATTTCAGAAATATTATGAACAAGAAGAATTAAAAATTTACATTGACCAAGTGTTAGGAGTGGATGCTATTCCCGTGGACTTGGGTATTTATTTTGTCTTTCGAGATGAAGCTAACGCGGAGTTATTTCGGGTTTCTCGTTTCCGGTCTCGTGCTACTACCCCTAGAATACGTAATTGTGTGAAACAGTTTCAGGAATACCAAGAATTATTGACTCCCCTGATGAATTTTATCACAGAACGGGGAAGACTTCCGATTAAAGGTGAATTACCCCAAGAGGCGGAAATTGCTCAGGAATTTGGGAGTTTACGCCGGGCTTTTAATGTCATTATACAGGCAACTGACTCAGAAGAATGGCAAGCGATCGCTGACAAACGCCGTCAAGATCTAATGGTTTATTTAGCACTGTGTAATTTTAGCCGTCGTCCCAGATTAGGACAATTAGCACCAGCGGTAAAGGAGGACATAATTGGTTTATATAGTAGTTATAAACAAGCTTGTTTAGACGCTGATCAAATGTTACGTAGTTTAGGAAATACAGAACTAATCATTAAACGTTGTCAAGAAAGCAAAGTAGGTAAAAAACTTCCTAATTCCCTTTTGGTACATATTTCCGCATTACAAGCAATAGACCCCTTATTACGGCTTTATGAAGGCTGCGCTAGTCGTACCATTGGCAGATTAGAATCCGCAAATGTGATTAAATTCCATCTAAAAACACCGAAAATATCCTATTTATTTTACCCTGATTTTGATACCAACCCCCACCCAGTGTTATCAAAAGTGATGACAATTGATTTAAGAGACTTGCAAGTTACTTATCAAGATTATGATCTAGAAGATGACCCACCAATACTACACCAAATAGATACTTTAGTCACTCCCGATTATCCCCAATATGAGAAATTTGCTAAATTAACTCGTCAAGAAGAAAACAGAGGACTTTTGGATAATTGGCACAGTATTAGTCATCTTTCTGGTTGGAAAAAATGCTTAAAAGAAAATTGCACTGTTATTAACGGTTATAGGTTAAGTTGGTGCAAGGATGCGGATGCTTATAAGTTAAAAGCACTTAAAGCAGCTTTGAAAACTCGACAAAAAAAGAAGAATGTTACTCACGCACGCTCCGAGAGTCGCACAGAGGAGGAATAGAGGTTTCTTTAAGTTTGTTTTGTTTGTTTTGCTAGTTTTATCCAGGTTTCAATTCCTTTTTTTGTCGGTGTTCCTAAGTTATTAAATGTCCAAATATCCCGTTTATGTTGTTGTCCATAACTAATGTGAATTGGTTGATAGTTACTATAAAAATATAGGGAATCAAAAGGTAGTTTACTTTGTAATATCCATTGTACTAATTCTGTGCTGGGTAAGTCTATAATCAAAAAATCACAAGCCGCACCTAATCTTTGACAGTAATATTGACCATTCTTGTTAATTTCATGGCTAATATGTTGGTCAATATTTGGGGCTACACGCCCATTTTTTTGACCTGTAACTGGGTCTTTTTTCTCAAGATACTTTTTTAAGTCTGAAGAACAAAAACCGTAGGTAAGATCAAATTTATCTCTACCAAAATAATCTATAATTGGGTCAATGATAAATTTGTTTAAATCCTGTAAAGCCGGAATTACTTCCGGTAGATTTTGTGGATAGGGATTGATATTTTGGGCGTATTTATGATAAGTTTGAGTGCAGGTACAAAATTCTTCTAAAGTTAGATATTTGCCTAGTTTTAAACTGCTATTATTCATGAATACAGAAGCATTAAGGTTAGCTGTTATATTGTATCATTTAATTGATAATCAAAGATGTATACTAATTTCCCTCTTCCCTTTATCAAGGTCTATATATGAATGTTCAAGAACTTTTAGCTAGATACGCGACAGGAGAAAGAAGTTTTAATGGCATTGTCTTAAAAGGAGCAAACCTAGAAGGAGTCAACTTGGGTGGTGTGGACTTTGGTAGAGCAGATTTAAGAGGAGCAAATCTGACAGATGCTTTTTTAAGTGGAGCTAATTTGAGTAAAGCAAATTTACAAGGAGCAAAATTAAAAGGAGCGCACTTATCTGAAATTATTCTCTGTGGTTCTGATTTAACTCAAGCTACATTGGAAATGGCACATTTAAACGAATCCGACCTCAGCGGGGCATTATTAAGTGGTGCTAACTTGTGTGATGCTAATTTACACATGGCCTCAATTTCTGCTGCAAATCTCCGGGGAGCAAACTTGAGTGGTGCGAAAATGGGGGGTGTGAGAATGTGGAAAGCAGACTTACAAGGAGCAGACTTGAGCGGTGCTGATTTAAGCGAGGCTAATTTGTGCGAAGTTAATTTAACAGGTGCAAATTTAAATGCTACAGATATGAGCGAAACATTCTTAACAGGTGCCATTATGCCTGATGGTAGCATACATAGTTGACTTTTTTGTCTGTAAGCGTGGGTAAACTAGGTTCAATGAGAGTGAGTTGATGGTGTTTAATGGCTTGACTGCGGAAGCGTTGACTGAGCGGGCTATTGAGTTAGTGCATTAAGTTTTGTAACCGCAGATATACGTAAGTTTATGCAAATGAGAGTGCATAAACGAAGTATTTTTATGTTGCGTATATTTGCGAGTTTTATTATTTTAAAATCATAAACAGAAAATATTGATTTTTTGGAAATTCTTGTATTATTTAGAATTAGTATGTTAACATGATCAGGGCAGTTTTTTACGACGTTGTGCTTAATGACCATAGGATTAAATAATTACTCTGAGAAATCACCAAACACTCTCCATGCTTGGGGTATAGCAGTGTTGCTTTTCGTCACTCTTATCTGGGGTACGAGCTACCCAATTCTTAAATCAGCCCTTAGTAGTCTTTCTCCTTCAGTAATATTTGCAACTCGTTTTGTAGTAGCAGCATTACCTTTCACCCCCTATTTGCGTTTTCTGAATCTTCCCCTGCTACGGGATGGAGTTTTATTGGGACTGATAATTTTTAGTACCTTAACCCTGCAAACAGTTGCCCTGGAGACTACCTCTGCCAATCATGCTGCATTTATCGCCAGTTTTAACGTCATTCTAGTTCCTCTACTGGGACAACTACTAGGTCGGCAAGTATTTCTGAAAACCTTTCTCTCCGCAGCAATTGCCATCTTTGGCGTGGGAGTGATGTGTTGGGAGAGTGAACAGATAGTAATTGGCGATTTCTTGATGTTAGGCAACGCATTTCTCTACTCGATTTACATTCTCAAGCTTGAGTCTATTACGTTGCGCCACCCTATTTTGCCACTAACGGCGATCCAGATATGGGTAATAGCAATAGTGTCTTTAATCTGGGGAGCGCCAGATTTGGCTAGACAGCAGGAGGTAATAGGTGCAAACTTTGGTGTAATCTTGTATCTAGGGTTGATTGATACTGCTGCTACTATTGTTCTCCAAGTATTAGCTCAAAGATGGGTTAACGCTTACGAAACGGCTCTAATGTATACTCTTGAGCCAATTTTTGCAGCGGTTTTCTCGTTTCTAATACTAGGAGAGCAACTGGGAATACGTGGTCTAATTGGCGCAACTTTTGTGTTGGTTGCAATGGTTTTTGGTCAGACCAAATCCCAGGAAACTGAGCAGGATAGGGGAATAGAAGTTAAAGAGCCTATTGTTGCCGCACTTTCACCTGCTGATACTGAGTCAATTAATGTTCCAGTGTCGCTTCTCAATGGCAATCTGATAGAATCGCGTTTAGATTTGTAATCTCTACTAAAAAATATGATCATGGACTTAGATACCTTGGTAAAAGTAACAAATAAAGGCAAGAGCGTTTTTGCCAACCGATACTTCCGCAAAGGTGAGACTGTGGTGGTTGGAAGAAAAGTGGAAATCCTGTCAGAAAGAACTATGCACTCTTTACAAATGGATTTTGATCTCCATGTAGAATTCAATGAGCCGGGACGATTACTCAATCATTCTTGTAACCCAAATACAGGAGTTCGGAATAATAAATTTGGAGGCTACGATTTTGTAGCATTGGTTGATATTCCTGCTGGAACTGAGATTACCTGGGATTATGAGACAACAGAGTATATTAGTATTGCAGTTCCAGAGTGTTGTTGTGGCTCTCCTCAATGTAGATTAAATATCAGAGGATTCAAGTTTCTCCCTCTCGAAATCAAGAAAAAGTATGGTGAGTATATCGCCGATTACCTGAAAATAAACATCCCTGAAAGTGTCACACAATTGACTATTAAATAAATAGTGGTTTTTTACTAAAACCCTTCTTGACAAGAGAAGATTTTTCAGGAAGGGTTTGGGAGACAGTGATACAAAAATTTACAAATAAACCAAATAGAAAAAATTAAAATCACTTCTGGGCATGATTTCCCATATACTAGGCTTTGTTATACACTTAAAAAATTAATGTATACCAGCGAATTAGCTAAATATTCTGCGAAAGCGGACATTGGAAAAACCAGCCGTATCTTCATAGTCGAAGATGAAGAATTGATTCGAGAAATGATAGTTGTGTCCTTAGAGGCGGAAGGATATGATATCATCACAGCTAGTGATGGCCGGGCAGCGGTAGAATATCTCAAAAGTTATGAACATAATTCCGAGGAATTATCTTTAGACTTAGTGATATTAGATTTAATGTTGCCCCAGATCAATGGTCTCGATATTTGCCGTTTTTTACGTCATCAAGGTAACTCAGTACCGATTTTAATGCTCAGTGCTAAAGGTAGTGAAACCGACCGGGTGCTAGGTTTAGAAGTCGGTGCTGACGACTATCTCACCAAACCATTTAGTATGCGGGAATTAGTAGCGCGGTGTCGGGCGTTACTTCGTCGCCAACGTTTAAGCATACTACCACAAATCCCTATCCTCAAGCACAAAGATATAACTTTAAATGCTCGAGAGTGTCGGGTTATGGTGCGTGGAGAGGAGGTAAATTTGTCTCCTAAAGAGTTTCGGCTGTTAGAACTCTTTATGAATTATACCCGTCGGGTATGGTCACGGGAGCAATTACTAGATCAGGTGTGGGGACCTGATTTTGTTGGGGATAGCAAAACTGTTGATGTTCATATCCGCTGGTTACGAGAAAAATTAGAAATAGATCCCAGTCATCCAGAATGTATTGTTACTGTGAGAGGTTTTGGTTACAGATTTGGGTAATTGGTCAAGATAGTTGTTAGCTTTGAGTGATAATACACCAACTAACAACTTCCATGTTCTTACTGGGATTTTTACTGGGTTTAGCTGTCGGCCTTGGTTTTTGGGTTTGGCAACTAGTTCATCTGAACTGGTATCTAGAGCGATTACTGCAACCGTTCAATTCTCCTTCCCAGAAAATGACGAATATCAAACTGCTGCTGAGACCTCGCTTACGTCAGGAAATTACTATAGTCAATAGACAGCGACAATATCTACAGCAGTCCCTATCTACCTATCAGGAATTGCTGGATTTTGCACCCCTGGGATATTTACAGGTAGACGAAGAGAACCAACTCCTGTGGTGTAACCAGCAAGCACGGGAAATATTATATCTCCAAAGATGGCAACCAGGACAAGTCCGGTTATTATTAGAATTGGTCAGATCCTACGAATTAGATCAGTTAATTGAACAAACTCGTGATTGGCAAAAACCGCAGGTACAAGAATGGGTTTTTCATCCCCCTTGTGAAGATGCTAAGGTGATGACACAATTAAAGTCTATGTTCCTACGGGCTTCTACTTTACCTTTACCAACCGGACAAGTAGGCGTATTTTTGGAAAATTGCCAGCCGGTGTTAGATATCAAGCAAGAACGCGATCGCTCTTTTTCCGATTTAGCTCACGAACTGAGAACACCCCTGACTGCAATTCGTCTAGTAGTGGAAACCCTTTTAACTCGGTTAGAACCACCCTTAGATCGTTGGGTTAATAGGCTGATGCAAGAAGTTGACCGACTAATTAATTTAGTACAAAGTTGGTTAGAACTGACACAAATAGAAAATAACCCCTCCATGCAGTTAAATTTAGAAATGGTGGAAATGCGATCGCTTATCGCCTCAGCATGGCAAACCCTAGAACCAATTGCCCAACTTCAATCTCTAAGTATAGCCTATTCTGGTTTAGAAAGTATTGAAATTCAAGGAGATAAATCCCGACTTTATCAAGTATTTGTCAACTTACTAGATAATAGCATTAAATATAGTCCCCCTGCGACAACTATTCGCATTGAGACTAAAATAATTTCTACTGATAATGGTGATATAATGGAAATCAATATTATTGATTCCGGTATTGGTTTTGCTATTAGTGACTTACCTCATGTATTTGAACGGTTTTATCGAGGGGATAAAGCTCGTTATCGTTCACCAGTCAATAAAGTAAATTCTCCCACGGGAATTGCTGGTAGTGGTTTAGGTTTGGCCATTGTCCAGCAAATAGTTATTGCCCATGGTGGTTCAATTCAGGCCATGAACCATCCAGACACTGGTGGTGCTTGGATACAAGTTCAATTTCCGCAAATGATCACAAATTCACCTCAGTCTTGACTATAGTTAAGACAATATATACTTTTTTTAATATGATCAGCGTGGAAACTGTACTTTATACAGCAAATCATGAAACACCCCAAATAAAACGTTCCATTAGGCGTTTAGAGCGGGATTTATTACGTATGGGTGCTTTAGTAGAACAATCATTTCGGCTCTGTCACCAAGCCCTATTTAACCGCGACTTAATGGCAGCGGAACAAATACCCCGACTAGATAAAAAAATTGACCGCTTTTATCGGCAAATAGAATCAGACTGCACCACCATTATCACCCATCAATCACCCACGGAACAGGATTTACGGTGTTTAAGTGCTTTTATGCAATTAGTCCGCGATTTAGAACGCATTGGGGATTATGCCAAAGATCTAGCAGATATTGCCATTAAAATCTTTCCCTATCCCCCCCATAGTTCTTTACCAAAGATTGCTATTATGTCTCAACACGCCCAAGCAATGTTAGCAACGTGCTTAGTCGCTTTAGCCGATTTGGACGAAACTGGTGGACAACGGATGAATCAGTTAGATGATGCTGTAGACAATGCTTATGAGCATCTTTATCAAACTTTTGCCCACATTCAGGATTTTCCGGGAGTAATTGAACCAATTTTACTCTTAACCTTAGCAATTCGGTGTTTAGAACGCATGGCAGATCACGCTACCAACATTGCCCAACGAGTTACATATATTGTAACTGGTCAACGTTGTTAAATTGGATTTCGGGCAGAAATTAATTTACGTAGGGTGTGTTAGCGATTAGTAACGCACCAAAATCTTATACATCACGTCCGGTGTGTTAGCGATTAGTAACGTACCCAACGCTTGACGCACCCAACGCTTGATAATTATCGGTTACGGATTTGATTTTCACCCCCCCCATGTTATAGACTATTTTTGACAATAAAGTCTGGTTCATAACCCTGTGTTTACCCAATCATAATCATAAGATGAAAAAATACAAAAATTATAACTTCGTATAAAAATTTTGATGTTCAGTTGTGTTAAGTGTTATTTATGATGTAGAATCAAATCATAAAACTTATGTGTAACTTCCTGAAGAGGGACTTTACCATAAACTTAGTTCGTTTAGGTGTGAGAGAAATTAAAATTTATGAAAAAAGCTTTCTGGAATATCCTCAAAGTTAGCCCTGCTGTGGCCTTAACCTTACTGGCCGGTAACAGCGCCTTTGCTGGTGAAGTTAATGGTAAAGTGACAAGTGTTGCTGAGTTGTCCCAAGAGTCCAACAACCTGAGTCAAGTAACATCTGTTTCTAAATTTTCCGACGTACAGCCCACAGATTGGGCGTTTCAAGCTTTACAATCCTTAGTTGAACGTTATGGTTGTGCGGCTGGTTATCCCAACGGTACTTTCCGTGGTAATCGCTCTTTAACTCGTTATGAATTTGCCGCTGGTTTAAATTCCTGCTTAGACCGCGTTAATGAACTTATTGCTACTGCTACTGCTGAAATGGTAAGTAAGCAGGATTTAGCCACTTTACAGCGGTTACAAGAAGAATTTTCTACTGAATTGGCAACTCTGCGCGGTCAAGTAGATGCTTTAGAAGCTCGTACCGGCGAACTAGAAGCTAATCAATTTTCTACCACCACCAAACTATCTGGGGAAGCTATTTTCAGCGTCTCCCAAGCCTTTGGGGATAAGGTAGCGGTTCAATCTACTGCTGCTGGTAACACACCGAATCAAAAGTTAGGCAACAGCTCAACCTTATCTGACCGGGTGCGGTTGAGTTTGAACAGCAGTTTCACTGGTACAGACCAATTACAAACTCGTTTGCAAGGTCGGAATATTGTCAGTAATAGAAATATCACTGGTACTAACATGACTCGTTTGGGTTATGATGCTAGTGAAGATGAAAAGAACGCCGTAACTATTGACAAACTCAACTACGCTTTCAATTTAAAAGACAACATTCGTGTCAAAATTGATGCTACTGGTGCTGAGTTAAACGAGAACGTCAATGTTTTCAACCCTGACTTTAGAAGCAGTGGTTCGGGCGCTTTATCTCGCTACGGACGTTTCAGCCCCATTTATCGTCAAGCAGGTGACGGTGCAGGTATCACTGTTAACATCAATCCTAATGGTAAATTGGGCTTGAGTGCAGCTTATATGGCTCAAGGGCTATCAGATAGAACTGCTGCTAATAATCCTGCTCCTGGTAATGGACTATTCAACGGTGATAATACTATTTTCGGTCAGTTAGCTTTCAAGCCTATCCCCGCTATCAACATTGGTTTGACCTACGCTCACACTTATCAAAAAAGCATTGTTGATGTCAATGATGTTGATAACGACGGCAATAGAACTGAGAATGTATCTAGTAATCTCTTGGGTTCTACTGGCAGCCGTAGGGCAAATAATCCCTTTAGTGGTGTTGCGGCAGAGGCAAGTAACTACGGTATACAAGCTACGCTCCAACCCACAAAGAATATCACCCTAGGTGGTTGGGGTGGTTATACCGCCGCCAGCACTTTAACCGGTCCTACCAAGAGTGGAGAAATCTGGTACTGGGCTGCTACCTTGGGTATTAAGGACTTCATTAAAGAAGGTAATACTTTGGGTTTAATCGTCGGTCAATCACCTAAATTGACCGGTGGTAAAGATGTTACCAGAGATTTTAACACTTCTTATCATATAGAAGGTCTTTACAAGGTGAAGCTTTCTGATAATATCCTTGTTACTCCAGGTGTAATAGTCATCTTGAATCCTGAGCATAACGACAAGAACAGCGCCGAATACGTTGGTACTTTACGGACCACTTTCACTTTCTAAAATTAGCCGTGGTTAACCCCTCCCTCACCCCCTCCTTGGCAGCGGGTTTTCAAAGTCGGCGGTAAAGAAGAAAAGAAAAGTGATCTTTTCTTGATCAGATCAAGAAAAGATCACTAATTTTTCAATTTTTTTTTAATTTTTTCAATTTTTAAATTATGCTAAATAGGGCTTGCTGAATAAGCTGAAAAGCTAGACAAAGGAAGAGATACAGGAGGATAAAAAGTGAATAAAGTGGGAGAAAAAAGGATAAAATAAGTAAAAATCCCTGCACCAAAGTCAATTAAAATGTATAGAAAAGAAAAACAACAAGAAACGACACCAGAGAACTTTACTTTTTTCTGTGAAGTGTCAAAAATCATCGTGCCTTTAGGTCGGTGAGTATGTCAATACACAAATTAAAATAATGATTTGAACTTACTAAATCAAGTCAAAATCGCGCCACCCATTAACCGCCCATACCTATACTTTAACTCATCCTGCATTAATGGCCAACGGGCTAAACTTGCATCAATATCAATCACTTTTTCCGCTGCTTGTCGTGCTAACAGCAAAACATCCTCATCTTCCACCAAACTAGCTAAGGTAAAATCTGCTACACCTGATTGGCGAGTTCCCATCACTTCCCCCGGACCGCGAAACCGCATATCCATTTCAGAGATAAAAAACCCATCTTGAGACTGTTCCAATACTTTTAAACGTTGTTGGGCATCTGCACTTCTGGAACTACTCATTAATAAGCAGTAAGATTGCGCTGCACCCCTTCCTACACGCCCCCGTAATTGGTGTAATTGTGATAAACCGAATCTTTCCGCGTGTTCAATCAACATTACCGTAGCATTAGGCACATCTACCCCCACCTCAATTACAGTGGTAGAAACGATAATTTGAGTTTCATTATCGCGGAATTTGTGAATAGCTTCCTCTTTTTCCGCTGAAGTCATGCGTCCATGTAATAACCCAACTTGAAAATCAGGAAAAACGCTTTCTTGTAATTTTTGATGTTCCTCTACAGCGGAACGCAAATCTAATTTTTCCGACTCTTCTACCAAAGGCAAAACTACATAAACCTGTCTACCTTGGGCAACTTCTCGACGGATTAAATCATAAGCTTGGGTTCTTTGATGACCAGTCAATAAAGTGGTTTTAATTTGTTGTCTTCCTGGTGGTAATTCATCAATTTGACTAACATCTAAATCTCCATGTACTGTTAATGCCAAAGTGCGAGGAATAGGAGTAGCGGTCATTGTTAAAACATGAGGTTGTTCGCCTTTTTGTTGTAATTTTGCCCTTTGTTGTACCCCAAAACGATGCTGTTCATCTATTACCACTAAACCCAATCTTTGAAAATTAACTTTATCTTGAATTAAGGCATGAGTCCCAACTAATAAAGGTAATTCACCGGTTTCTAATTGAGAATGAATTTCTCGTCTTTTAGCTATTTTTGTCGAACCTGTTAATAATTCAACAGGCAAATGTAGCAGGTTAAACCAACTAACTAACTTACGATAATGCTGTTCTGCTAATACTTCCGTGGGAGCCATTAACGCCGCTTGATAACCTGATTGAATTGCAGCTAAAATAGCCATAACAGCAACAACAGTTTTACCTGAACCAACATCACCTTGAACTAAACGATTCATGGGTGTAGGTTTTTGTAAATCGGTGAGAATTTCATTAATAACTCGTTGCTGTGCGCCGGTAAATTTAAAGGGGAGAATTTTCTGAAATTTTTCTAATAATTTTCCCTTGGGTGTAAGAACAGCACCAGTTTGAATTGCTTTAGCTTGTTTTTGACGTTGTAACAAACCAACTTGTAAATAGAAAAATTCATCAAATACTAAGCGACGACGAGCAGTTTTTAAAGAGTCACTATCTTTAGGAAAATGAATATTAGGAATAGCTTCTTTTAATTCCATTAAATCATATTTTTCTCGTAAACCTTTAGGCAAAGGATCTTTTAAATTAACTACTGCTGTTAAAGCCGCCATTACAGCCTGTCTGACAGTATTAGCTACTACCCCTTCAGTTAAGCTATAAATAGGCACAACTCGCCCAATAGTTAAAGAATCAATAGGATCTCCAGGATTTGCTAAAACTTCCAATTCTGGGTTATCCAAAGTTAATCCATATTTACTGCCTTTGACTAATCCACAAGCTGCCAACATACTACCTACGGGATAGTTGCGTTTTAAGGTTTCCTGCCAACCACGACTAGTAAAACGCGCACCTGCAAAAAATCTGCTAACTTTAATTTGTCCTGTATTATCTTTGAGAATTAATTCTAAAATTGATAATTTTTTATTTTTAGGACTGGTAAAGAAATTAAACCGTTTTACCGTCGCTATGATAGTTACTGTTTCCCCTCCCGTTAATTCACTAATATTTACCTGACGGCCATAATCAATATGATCACGAGGATAATAAAATAATAAATCACGGACGGTATGTAAATCTAATCGGGCTAAACTTTCAGCTTTTTTAATACCGATTTCTGGTAAAATGCTGAGTTTTTGATCAATTTTGGGAACTAGTTTTTTACTGACTTCGGCAACAATTGGAGTGGTGGGATTTTGATTTTTAAGTTCGTAAATTTTGGGGGGAGTTTTTGTTTCTAATTCTTCTTCTAGTTGATTCAGATATTTTCTAACTTCTGCTACTAAATCCTTTTTTTCTGCTAATGCCAAATTTGGATAATTGGCAAATTGTATTGCTATTTCTTGCCAACGAGAACGTTCTTTTTGGGGTAAACCTGGAGGAAATTTACCAAAGGTCAAACTCAAAAATTCACTAAAGCGGTGTTGCTTACCTAGTAAATCTATAAAGCCATTTTCCGCTTCAAATGCTAAGGCTTTATGCAATCTTATCCAATCAGGTGTTTTATTAGTCATTGGTCATTAGTTGTTGGTCATTGGTTATTAGTTATTACTTGTTGGTTATTAGTTATTAGTTAAGAGATTATCGAGGCTTGAAAAATAGACTTTCTTCATAGATCTTCTCATATATTTTTTAACTTTTAAGTTTACATTTTTAATTCCCCTAAAGGCTGACTAATCCTCGAACCAACTAGCACGCCAAGCAGCTTCAGCTTCAGCAATTTTCAGTTCTTTTTGTCTTTTTTGATACTCTTTTCCTACTTTACTCAGTTGCATTAAGATATTACGAATTCTCTTGCGCTCTGTCAATAGTGTCACATCAGCAAATTCTATTTCTCCCAGTCGCAAGTGAATAGCCATAATCTGAGTGATAGAATCTTCCGAATCTTCCTGATCACTAATTTCTATAACTAAGTTTAATATATTGGGAAGACTGGGCATCATATCACTAGAAGATTCTGAGGCAGCAGTTGCAGCGGTTAAAATCGGTTCTGGTAGTTTTTTGGGTAAAACCCCTGTTTTTTGGATGAGAATATTAGCCCCTTGGGAGACTTTTTTTAAAGTTTCTTCAATTCCTTCTTCTACCTCTTGTTGCCATTCTACCAGTTCTATAGGATTAGAAGGATCTAAAGCTTGAGGCTGTTGTTCCTTTTCTTCTTGTTCGTCCTTTTCTTCTTCTTCCTCAGTTTCTAAAACTACTTCTGTTTGGGTAACTTCTGGGGGCTGAATATAACTAATTAATTCCTGAGCGGCTTGTTGACTTAATTTACGAATACTTTGTTGTAATTTTTGCCGCTGATTTAGTGATAAGTTAAGAAATTCATCAGGATGTCCTTGGGTACACAGGTAATAACTGGCTAAAATCAATTGTTTTTGTAAAGCCAGTCCCAAGGTATTTATATATCTAGCATAAGCTAAATTGAGTTGTTGAGCGATCGCTCTGGTCGCCTCTTTTAATGCAATAATGTCTTTTTCTATCCGTTCAATTGCTCTCGTCATAATTTTAGACTGGTAATAGTCCTTTGTCTTTTGTCCGTTGTCAACGATCAATTAATTGCCCCCTACTACAAATATAGGTATTTCTGAGAAAATAATCATTACTTAATAAAATACAGGCCAGCGCATTCTCCCTGACCTGTAAATACAAATAGTCATGAATCAGAACTAAAAGTCTATCATCAACAGCAACCCATTAAGTATATATTCTTAGCAACTGACTAATGACTACTGAATACTGATTAAATTACTTAGCACCCATTTGGGCGGCAACTTCCTCAGCAAAGCTAATTTCTTTCTTTTCAATGCCTTCACCCAGGACATAGCGGACAAAGCGATTTACTTGAACTTCTCCACCAACTTGAGATTGTACTTGCTTCACCAAATCTTCTACCAAAATACTCTGATCACGAATATAAGGTTGATCTAGTAAAGTCATTTCTTTCAAGCGCTTTTCAATTCTGCCTTGAACAATCTTTTCCCTAATGTTCTCTGGTTTGTTAGCCAAGTCGTCCTTACCCATTTCAATGTCTTTTTCCTTTTGGACAAGTTCGGCAGGAATTTTGTCCACGCTAACATATTCCACATTGGGACAAGCGGCAACTTGCATGGCAGCATTTTTGGCCAAGCCTTGGAATTCTTCATTAGCAACTGCTGAAGCAGTTTCAGCGGTTAATTCCACTAATACACCAACACGACCACCAGTATGAATATAGCTGTCTGCTATTCCGGGTGTGACTTGTGCTGGGGCAAAAGAGACAAAGCGGCGTACCTGGATATTTTCACCAAGAGTAGCAATGGTTTCTTTGATGAATTCCTCAACAGTGGCGCTGGGCTTCTCAGTATAGGGTTGAGCCAATAAAGACTCAATACTATCAGCAGTTGCAGCTTGTTGAGCCAAGTTCTTCACTAGGGCTTTAAAAGCCTCATTTCGGGCAACAAAGTCCGTTTGACAGTTTACCTCTATGAGTACACCTACCTGACCACCGGGCTGAATATAGGTGTCTACCAGACCTTCTGCGGCAATACGATCACTACCTTTGTCGGCTTTAGCAATACCTTTTTGCCGTAGCCAGGTTGTGGCCGCCTCGATATTACCATCATTTTCCTTCAGCGCCTTTTTGCAGTCCATCATGCCAGCACCGGTTTTTTGGCGTAGCTCTTGGACGAGTTTTGCAGATATTTCCGCCATGTTGCCTCAATTCCTAACTTGACAGATACAAATATTAATTAAGATTCTAAGATGATCAGGACTCATCTTAGAATCTTTAAATCCTGATTACAGATGTTTATTCTTCGTCTGATGACTCAGTGACATCACTTTCGTCGTATTCGTCAGTGTAATCTTCGTAATCGTCGTAATCTTCTTCCACTTCTAGCTGACCGTGACGACCTTCATAAATAGCATCTGCTAATTTACCAACAATTAGCTTAATGGATCTAATTGCGTCATCATTGGCTGGGATAGGAATATCAACTACGTCTGGGTCACAGTTTGTATCCAACATAGACACAATGGGAATACCCAATTTTTCGCATTCTTGAACTGCGTTATATTCCCGTTTCTGGTCAACAATAATCACAATATCCGGGACTTTCCGCATATTCTTAATACCGCCTAGGTATTTTTGTAGCTTCGTCATTTCCCGACGTAGCATGGAAGCTTCTTTCTTGGGTAATAAATCCAGTGCGCCGGTTTCTTCTCTCCGTTCTAAATCTTTGAGACGTTCTGCTCTGGTTTTAATTGTTGCCCAATTCGTCAGCATTCCCCCCAACCAACGTTGGTTAATATAGTGAGAACCACAACGCAGAGCCTCTTGAGCAATAATTCCCGCTGCTTGGCGCTTAGTTCCCACAAACAGGAATTTTTTACCTTGCTCTGATTGGGTTCGCATATAATTATACGCGTTATCCATCAACTGGGCTGTTTGCACCAAGTCTATGATATGTACACCATTGCGTGAGGTGTAGATATAAGGAGCCATTTTCGGGTTCCAACGTCGGGTTTGATGACCGAAGTGAACACCAGACTCCATCAATTGAGCCAAGGAAACTACTGGCATATTTTGTTACTCCTATTCGGGTTAAACCTCCACCCAGGTGCATTTCTCAAATTAAGAAACACCCGAATTCCTGGATGTGCGGAATTTTTGACAACTGTACTAGGGTAACACAAATATATTCACTTTGCCACTGAACCTGGATTTTTTTGTGAGAGTCAAGATTTTTATTAGTTGTCACACAGCTTTATTTACTACTTCCCAGCCGGAGGCTGGGAAGTAGACTTTGAGGCTCTGCCTCCAATAGAGAACAAAGTATTAAGCTGTACTGCATTTAATTTGTATAATTTAGCGGGCAGGATGCCCGCACCACAAGATTTAGTTATATTAGGATTGTACAATTTAGCTGCGTTTCCCCTACTTAGGAGAGTTGACAATTGATTTAAAATCTGTTATCATGAGCGCGAATGCGAATAAATATCTATAAAAGATAATATAGATGAGGTAGAGATCCATGACGGGGGGGTTAATTAACAGTGGCTCTTCTTTGGTAATAATGGAAATTGCGGGTTTTGGAGATATATAAGAAAATGAATAAGCTACGGGTGGGTTTGCTATTTGGTGGACGTTCCGGGGAACATGAAGTTTCAATAATTTCTGCAAGGGCGATCGCTCAAGGTCTAAAATTAGAAGCAAATGCTAATAAATACGAAATTTTGCCTTTTTATATCCAAAAAGATGGAGTTTGGCAATCTGGAGTTATGGCCCAACAAGTTCTAGAATCTGGTGTTCCCCAAGAAATCCTATCTACAACCCCTAATTTATGGCAATTCCCACCCGAAACCGCACAAGTTGAGCTTTGGTTTCCCATTCTTCATGGTCCGAATGGAGAAGATGGTACAATACAGGGTTTATTAACCTTAACACAAGTTCCCTTTGTCGGTTCTGGGGTATTGGGTTCAGCAACGGGAATGGACAAAATTGCCATGAAAATGGCTTTTGCTCAAGCGGGATTACCTCAAGTAAAATATAAAACTGTCACCAGAGCGGAAATTTGGTCAAATCCTTGTGTATTTCCGAAATTGTGTGATGAAATTGAGGCCACATTGGGCTATCCTTGTTTTGTCAAACCTGCTAATCTAGGTTCATCAGTGGGAATTGCTAAAGTGCGATCGCGTCAAGAATTAGAGGTAGCATTAGATAATGCTGCTACTTATGATAGACGCATTATCGTTGAAGCTGGAGTTGTCGCTAGAGAGGTTGAATGTGCCGTTTTAGGTAATGATAACCCGAAAGCGTCAGTCATAGGTGAAATTACTTTTGATAGTGATTTTTACGACTACGAAACTAAATATACACCTGGTAAAGCGGATTTATTCATTCCCGCAAATTTACCAGAGTTAGTAGCACAGCAAATTCAAGAAATGGCCTTACAAGCTTTTGCTGCTGTTGATGCTGCTGGTTTATCTAGAGTAGACTTTTTCTATGTGGAAACTACGGGAGAAATTTTCATCAATGAAATTAATACCTTACCAGGGTTTACCTCCACAAGTATGTATCCCCAACTCTGGGCTAATACTGGTATACCATTTGCCCAATTAGTAGATCAATTGATTGAACTAGCAATTGAAAGACATTCTCCAGTTAATTAACAAAGACTAGCAAGGGGAAATATTTATTTTCCTCTTGTTTTGACTATGATTTGTGTGATTAAGATTAAGGTGATGGATAAAAACTATAGGAAATATAGTGATAAAATACCCTTGGATCTGGTTCTTTAGCTTATTTCTCATTCCTATAGGAATGACGATTTTTGCCTATCAGCAATTGAGTTATGTTGGCTATGTGCCACAGAAAGCACAGGAAGAAGCCCCATTTTTATCTATTCACAAATACCCTATTGCCACATTTTCCGATTCTAGTAATTCTATCCCTCCATGGTTGGTAATAGCGATCGCTGTTTGTTGTGCTGCGGGTTCTTTTGTAATTTTTTACTCACTTCAAAGTTCAATAGAGACACAAAAAACCACTCAACGCACTCGCAACAGTCAAAAATTGCACCCCCAAAAACGTCATAAATCCAGAAATTCCTCCTCTTCATCATCTGACAGCAAAAATCCGCTATAATTTTTTTTTGCCACCTGAGAAAATCCCATACCCCCCATTACCAATGTGGAATCAGTCAGAGACTTGTTGAATATATCTCAACACACCGCTAAAAACCTGAAAATATAAGACTTTTGAGAAAGTGCCAACTTGGCAACCAAGTTTTAATTACCTAAGTTACATTGATTCCAGATAAAGAAATTCAATGTTGTGGTTATTAAAGGCTATTACATATTGATTTTTTTTAGGCAACACCATAGTTTATGGTAACATTTTTTAAGCATAAATAACAATGATTTGTAGATAATTAATTTGGCATTTATTGGCTCAAAAATAATAACAATAATCAGGTTTGACATTTACTGCAATGGGAATCTACTCACCCCCTATAAATACTGTCTTTATTATATCAACCCCCCTAAATAACTGGCAGTATTTATATATTCCTGAACGCTACAGCAGTAAATGTAGAGTGGGAGATTTTAGGCTTTTGGTATGCCTTCTCCCACTCTCTTTTTATTTATAGTGGTTAGTGGACTTTAGACTAAAAACCCACATTCCGCACTTCACAATGTAGTATGAGCCTTTTCAAGAATTACAAGAATTATTTTTAATAAGGGTTTAATGATTAAGTATTAAAACTTAAATTTTTGATAAAAACAGGACTTACGCAAAATATCTCTCCCTAAACCCCCATTTCTCTGGGTTCTCTGTTCGTTTATTCCGTAACTTGTCCGTAAGTCCTAAAAAAATGTATTTTTATGCAGTATAAAAAATAATATAAAAAATAAAATTAAGGGATTCATTATTTCACTTATTTTCCTCTACTACCGCTACTTGTTGAGCCGATAAGTGTTACTGTAAAATTTTAGATATTGATCTGCTATATCTAATTTAGAAAAATGAAAATTATCAGTAGTTCTATTTAAAGGCAGTTCTAAAGTAGAAATAATGGCTTGTGAGAGATTTTTAACAGCATTACCTTGAAGATCAAAATAACAACAGTTAAAACCACAAATTTCTCTAAATATGGGAATATCAGAACAAACTACCTGAGAAGAAAAGTATAGAGCTTCCGCTAAAGGCAAACAAAATCCTTCCTGAGAGGAAGCAGCAATAAAAAGTTGACATTTTTGATACAACCAACATAATTCGTTATCTTTAATTGCATGAATAAATATCACCTGATCTTGAAGAGAGAGATCATGAATTAGCTTGAAAAACCTCTCTGTTTCTGGTCCTGTATTACCAACAATAATTAGTTTGGTATCATTTTTTAGAGATTCATTCTTATACAAAAAATAAAAAGCTTGAATTAACAAATCTATGTTTTTGTTTTTTCGGTGTTGTGCAACACATAACAAAAAAGAATCATTATTACTAATATCTAACTTAGTAGGTGGTTCAGCAATAACAGCACTAAAATCTACATAATTATAAATAACACTCATGGGTTTGATTAATTGAATATTTGGAAAGTATGATTTAAGACTGCTGAGTGTGGATTTAGAAATACAGGTAAGACTATCACTACTTTCTATACATTGTTTTAAAAAAAACCGATTAAAGATAACATTTGGATATCCAAAAACCTCTGGTTTTTCATAAGGATACAAATCGTGTATTGTCGCAACAACAGGACAAGAAAAAAGTGGACGTATAAAAGGAAATGGGAATGATAAATGAACAATATCAGGACTAAAATGTTTTGCTAATTTTGGTAAACCAAATAAAAACCAGAGATTTCTTGCCAATGAACTATTTTGAATCTCTATACTAATTAACTGAATTTTGTGGGAATTAAAGAATAGTTCAAAGTAATCTTTTTGCCATACTCCGACAATTAAGGTCACTTTATTAACCTCTGGACTATCAGCCAGACATTGAGCCAGATTTGCAGCATATCGGCAAACACCTGTTGGTTTTGTAGGCCTATGTAAAGCGGGAATTAGTATGTGCATATTGTCAAAGTCCGAAAAATTAATTACTTAAAAGTAGTTTCAAAAAACTTGAGTCCAACTTGAGTTTTTTGAAACTTTTCTGGTGACAACCTCTAAATAAAGTTTGTGCAACCGTTCTCCGACAACTTGCCAACTGTAGTTTTCATTGACTAATTTCCGGCCAGCCTGACCCATACTAACTATGAGTTCTGGATTTTGAACTAAATAAATCATTGCGGCCGCTAAGTCACGGACAGTTTGATATGGTTCATCAGCAGCAATCTTAAAGCCAGTTTCCTCAGTAACTTGAACAGCAGGTCCGCCTAAATCTAGACAGATAACGGGACGACCCGCTGCCATTGCTTCCATACACACCCACCCGCCAGAATCATGTAAGCTGGGATGAATTAGTAGATGACAGTCCTTTAACAAATCTAAAGCCTTTTCACGGGGCAACCTACCCCAAAATTTAACTTTTTTAGCAATTCCTAAATGTGATGCTAAAGTTTGGAGTTGATGCCATTGTGGTCCATCTCCCACAATCCAGTATTCTGTATTTGGTAGATTTGCTTGAGCAAAAGCACGTAGTCCCAGATGAAACCCTTTCCAGTGTAACAGTCTACCCATACTGATAAATTTCACTATTGGCTCATTAGGGATTTCATATTGATTTAGATGCTCTATGTCTGCTGCTGATAACCCTGATTCCGGCAAAATCTGCATATACTTCACACCCATTTTATAGAGGCGCTGGGCTGTATCCTTAGTTGTGGCTCGGACCACAGCACTTCTTTGAGCAGTAAGACGGACAAATGGGTCTTGCTCTCCTAGCCGGCGAGCAACACTACGAGCAATTTCATAAATTTTGCCATTTAAGCTAAAATCCTGCCAAAAGCTCGCTGGTGCTGATTCTCCACCGCCTACAGGACCCCAAACCAGGGGAATGGGTAGGAGTGACAGGAAGCAAGGACTGGAATACTTAACAAAGGTGACATGGTGGATCAAGTCAAAGCCAATTTTCTGATGTAAGTCACGGGCGACAAAATAGGCTTGAATTTGCCAGAGGTAATAGTGAAGCTGCATTCCCCCAGACTGTCCCCAGCGTCTACTATCCTGCCAGAACGGGAGAGTAAAGTAAACAAAGTGAAGATTGGGAATGGGGTGGCGTGCCAATTCTGCGTTAATAATATCCTGACTCTCATCGGGTCGGGTAAGTACCCATACTTCATGATATTTGGCAACTTCGCGGGCAATATTCCAACCCACACCAGGCTCAGAACCCATACCTGGTTCACAGGAGTAAGCAGACATTAAAATCTTCATAGGGAATTGGTAATTGGTAATTGGTAATTGGGAAATTCTTTCTCTCTCCTGACTGTCTGTATTTTTTTCTTCAATTGTCGTTCTTGCCATGCTAGTCCTAGAATAAAAGCGATAGAAAGCATGAAGCCTGGTTCTTCCATTTGAGTAAAAATAAAACCCATGACAAAAACAGCCAGTAAAGTAACTTTTAAAGAATCATTTAAACGAAAGTGTTGCCAAGCTAAATAGGATAGGAATAGGTATGCTCCTAGACCCAAAAGTCCTAAATCTCCCCATATTCCAGCCCAGCCAAAAATGGGGCTGAAGAGACTTGAACCAGAACAAAGCCAAGAACTAACACAAAATTCCATTCCTTCCCGACCAATTGGATTGGTGGTAGCACCTAGTGGTCCGAGTATAGACGAATAATCTTTAAGAAACCATACACCAAGGCGGCTGACAGTATGCCCTGGACCTAGACCAAATAACCAATCTAGAGGGGATTGGTAATGAGATAAAATGGAACGCACTGAGTAAAATTTTGTATACCAAGCATAACCATCTGCTCCATAAAGTTCCGGTCGCGCCCAAGATGTAAATGCGGCAAATGCCTCTAAGTTTTGTACACACCAAACAAATCCAAATCCGAAGATAGCGATCGCACTCAGAAGTTTGATAGTTTTACCAAAATCCTTTGAATTCACCAAGATTAAAAGAACCCAGGCAATCAAATAAGCAAGTACAATTTGTTTGGAGTCAGAAAATAGAATCTGCCAGAAAGCGGCGATAATAGCCACGATTCTCATCCATAATGGAAAAGTTTTTTCATTAGTGAAGAAGTAAAGAGCAAAGACAACTGATACCGAAGCCGATACATAATTTCCCGCACCGGAAACGAAAAAGACTCCACCACATCCATCGGTGCCATTAAATCCGTTAGCATAGAGTTTTCCGGCATCAATTAGGGGTTTTTGGACAGCAGCGAGAACAAAGTTAATTAAAACAGACCAGATCAACCAATTTTTGATGCGTGTAACAGATTTAGCCGACATGGGAATACACGCGATGGACAAGAGGAAAATGAAGGGTTCGCAAAGCATCATGAAAGAGACAATGGCATTAATTAAGCCTGTGTTATTCCATAAAGCACTAGCCAATACTGCGACGAGAAAAATGAAAATTCCCAATAAGAAAGAATAGGCAATTGCAATCTGTTTGTGATCTTTTGAGCGACTTGTGAATAATATAACTCCTAAAACAAAGGGAACAACTACGAAGTGAGCAAGGTTAAGAATTGAGGGAGCATGAGTAATTGCACAAAAAATGCGAGAGTAAAAAACTACAGAAAAGGCCAAGATAATTAAGCTGGTATTATCAATTACTCCATTTTTTTTCTGTTTCTTACTTGTAGGTGACTGCAAATACATGATATTGAATACCTCAGAACCTTAATTTTCTGATTTTTGAAAATATATTTTATGATTTGATAAATCCATATTTGGCAGGCTAGTAATCATTGATACAATTTTCAGGATTTGAGATTTTGACAGTTGGTAATACTAGTCAATAACTAAGGCAATTTCATCACATAAACGTCCTCCAGATAAGTACAAAATAGGCCATAAGAATGTATTTACTAACCTATTTTTGATTGTTGGGTTATGCCATTGAAACATATAAATTTCTTTGGCATTTAGTCCATAACGAGACAATAAGCAAGACAAGGTTGCGACTGAATAATAAGCACTATGATCAGGATGAACATATTCATATCCTGAAAAACCATAAGTATGTGGTAATTGGGTAATCAGTACACCCAATATGTAATACCCGTTTTTTACGACAGGCATCCACTAACCAATCATCTCGGTTAACCATCTTTAGTCTAGGTAGTTTCATCATAAAATTATCTCTACTCCTAATTTTGTTTATAATCCTAATCAGCTATTTTGATAACCTTTAAATGCAGTCAATTTATTGATAAAAATGTAAACCTGACCCATTAAGTTTTATCTAGACTGGTAATACAAAGTTAGAAAATTGTTTCAGTTAACCTTTGCGGAAAAAAGCCAATTATTTTTTCATAATTTAAAGCTATTTGTTCAGATGTCCTTTTCCATGTTAAAGATTTTGATCTAAGTAGCCCTTGATCTATTAATTGCTTGCGGTAGACAGGATTAATGTGAAGATGATAGATAGCAGAAGCCATACTTTTAATATCCATGGGATTAAGCATGATAGCAGCATTCTCAGCTACTTCTGGGATGGATGAAACGTTAGAAGTAATTACGGGCAATCCGCACGCCATTGCCTCGATAACTGTCAAACCAAAACCTTCATAAAGTGATGGTGCTAAGAGAACATCGGCTGCATTGTAAAGTTGAATGAGAATGTTTTTATCAGCAATACCAAAATCCAGAATATCTTGCCCAAGATTATGTTCTTTAATAAAGTCTATTTGCTTGGGTGTGAATTTACCACCACAACGCCAAAGACTCACTGATAGTCCGCTCTGTTTTAGAGTTTTTAGCACTTTCAACACAGTAATAATGTTCTTTCTTTGGTGAGTTGAACCAACATTAAGTAAACAGATTTCTTCAGGGGATCTCTGATATTTTTGCCGAAAATATTTTATTTCCTCTGATGGTAATCGCTGAAACGATGCTTCAACTCCATTAGGAACTACCAAAATTTTCTCTAATTCAATATCCAGCCTTTTATGAACATCCTTAGCTGTATTTGAGGAAACAGCAATGACACAATTAGCATAACACATTCCTTTAACTGAAAATTGCCAGGATGCCATACTGAAAGCGGGAAAACGGGATTGTCCTTTGAGAATTTCTGGATAGACAAACTGCACTAAGTCATGACAGGTAATAATAATAGGTTTGCCTTTCTTTTTCAACCAATAAGCAACATGAGCATTGGTATGATCAATAATGTGATAAATGTCTCCTTCTAGCTGACAAACTTGTTGGGGATGATGCCAATAGCGTTCATAAAACTTGCGGATACCAGTGCCAGAGTGCCACAGGTTTTCTTGGCTTTTGCTCCAAGGTTGGGGTGCAACCTCGACAACTTCCCAATTTGGACGGATTGTTTTTAATTCGGCAACTAAATTGTCAGCATAGACATCCATACTCAGGGCAACACCAGGTTCTCTACGAACGATCACTAACCGCATTGATGATCTATCTCCCAAAAGACATACTGTGGCATTTATTTCACCTCTTAATTCAGAACAAGTTCACTGTTTTTTTGCCCCAATACTTTCTGCCATAAAATATTTAGACGAGAAGCAATCCGTTCATGGGAGTAAAGTTGATTGACGCGATGAATACAATAATTACTAATCTCTTGACACCACTGGGGTTCACTAATCAGACGTGCTAATATGGCGGCCAATTCCTGAGTATTTTCTTCTCGAAAAATTAAATCTTCTCGTCCAATGACATTGGGAATTTCCCCACTGTTAGAACCAACTACGGGAACTCCCATTGCCATAGCTTCAATTAGGACGTGACCAAATTGCTCTTTCCATTCAGGAGTGGTACGGGAAGGTAACACTAGGACATCAAACTGACTAATCATCTCTGGTGCTTGTTCATGACGGACAGCGCCCTGCCAGATTACCCAATCTGCCACCTCTTGTTCTTGGGATATCTGGTTTAGTTCCGCTTCATGTTGACCAGATCCACAGATCAGGATGCGGAAGTTGAAACCCTGTTCCCGCAACTGGTGAGCAGCAGCAAAAATCAGGTCTATTCCCTTACTGTGGGTTAATCGTCCCAGAAATCCAATCTGGAATGGGCGAACTGCTTGCAGCAGCGCTTCGCTATCGCCTCTAGTGATCCGGTGTGGGCAAGGGGCAAAAAATTCAGGATCAACACCCATTTGCGGCATCACGGTTAATAAACCCTTGTAACCCCAACGGCACATAATTTCCGCCCCATCGTGATTACCTGAGATAATTGCACTAGCAGTATTAAGAACAAATTGACAGATCCAGCGACGGGGAAGGGATAGTTGCCGATCAATATTTTCCCAACCAAAAATAACCAGGGGTTTACCTGTAAATCTACTCCAGAGGGCAAATTGATAAGCACACAGAGAAAATACTTCCTCCTCAACCTGGACAATATCGGGGCGAAAAACATTCAGCACTTGCCAGATTTTCCAGGGTGGATAGATATGTGCGCCTCCACGACCACTAAATAAAACAGGAGCGGAGTAGGTGCGGATATGAGGGTAGGGTGTTTCCAGGGGGATGTGGCGATTCCATTCTAAAGCCTTCCAGTTACTTGGAGTCAGAAGACCTACTTCAATATCATCAATTTCTGCAATGCCTACGGAGTTCGCACAGCGTCTTGAAGAGAGGGAAGCTATAGCATTCAATTTGCCCTGGTTGATACCGACAACGTAGGTGTGACTCACAAAAAGTATGCGTATGGATGAAGAATTGGTCATTATAACTTTTATCCCCTATATAACCATCCAGTCTTGTTTGCCAGAGAGTCTAATTGAATGAATGGTGCTATTATCCGCTTTAAGACCCCATCTGTGGGGGAATTGTAGGTGACATAGACATAAAGTTGATCAAGCACTTCGTCGGCTAACCAACCACTCGGAGTATGAAAACCACAGCCAAGATTAAGTTTTAACATTAAATATCTCCAAAATAGACAATAGCAACTCAAGAAACAAGTTAGGAGTTTATTTAACTAAGTTTTTTAGGCAATCAGCGCCCGGATTTTAGTCACAGTCCAATCAACTAACTTTGGACGATGTTGGGGCGCAAACAACCATGTAATTATTGGTTCAGCTAGAGGTAATGGCATCAATCCCACCCAGATAAACCAGAGGCTGTAGAAAAGTCGCTTTTGCCAATTAAAGTCTGAGTATTTCCATAGACAGCGAATTCCGTAGTAAATTAAATTGAGTGGGCGATCGCTCGAAACTGGATGGTTTTGAGGATCTAAGCGTAAAGAAATAATCCGCGACCATAAACGTCCAAGTGAGCGTTGTTCTAAATCAGTAGGAACTTCATAACCTAATGCTTTGGCTTTCTGAGTTAACAGGGAAAAGTTTTGTAAGTCATGGCGCACAAAGCGTTGAAATCGAGCAGCGGTGACAGTTGCCAATGCCCACTGATTTGTATCATGAATTCTGTAAGTGCCTAATGGTTCTTCTATTGCTGCTACATCACCATAAAAAGGAACTTGGAAAGATAAATAGTCATCTGCTGTGAGTTTATATTCATCAGGAATGGGAAAAAGCTTTTCCAGAACCTGCCGATTCAGGGCATTACCACTAGTGGGAGTGCTAACATATTCACCCTTATCTAAGAGGACTTTCCACACATCTCCAGTGGAAAGAGGGGCAGATCCTTGGGGACAAGAGTAGCCAAGAGATTTGCCAATCTTATCAACAACTGTTAAACGATAGTGGACTTTAGAAAGTTCTGGTTTCCAAACAGAAACGATTTGTGCAACGGCGTGAGGAAATAAATAATCGTCGGAATCAAGAAAAATAATGATATCACCCTGACTTTTAGCAAATCCGCTATTAAAAGCCGCAGCTTGTTTGCCATTGGGTTGGAAAATGGGAATGATGCGTTGACCATATCCAGCAATAGTATCACGGGAATTGTCAGTTGAACCATCATCAACAACAATAATTTCAGTATGAGGATAGGTTTGGTTAATGGCGCTATTGATTGCTTGTGGGAGAAAGCGATCGTAGTTATAGTTATTGATGATGATACTAATAAATAGTTGAACCTGCATATTACTAATTGGCTAATAGTTTTCTAAATTAATTTAGCAATTGCGGGCGGTAAAAATAATTTCATCAACCTACGAATTCCACCTAAACTCAATCTTTTAGACAATGGATAGTATTGGCTAAAATAAATATCTAAAGCTTGCTTCTTATTCCCCACATTAATCAGCTGAATGATTGCAGTTGAGGCTTCTTTTTTAAGTTCATAGTCTTTAGAGCAAGATAGTTCTTCTGGAAAATCAGTATTGAGAATTATATGGAAAGATTGTGCAGTGGAATCATCATTGATATTGCTAGACATTGAATTTTTAGTCATTCGATACTTAGCAGTATGTTTGTCCAAGAAAAAGAAATTCGAGTATGCAAAGCCCAGTCGTAAACTAAAATCAAATTCTCCTCCATTTCCTACTTCTTCATAAGAACGCCATTTTATAGCCTTAGCGGCAGATGCCAGAATCATAAAACAATCGTTGGGGAACTGGTGCAGTAAGGCAGCCTCTATGGAAGATTTTTGTAATCCAGATTTATCGCTAGTACGAAAGTAGAATTGATTAAGCTTAGAGCTAAGATTATGGTCAATAGTACCTTCCTCGGAAATAAAATACTGCTTGCCATAAGCTGCGACTAAATTGGGATGAATATCCCAGCAACTATTTAAGTCTTCTAGGGAATTTGGTAGTAGTAAGTCATCATCATGAAGAAGAACTATTTTATCTCCTTTTGCTATCTCATATATAAAGTTGATATTTCCTGCCTGACCTAGAGAAGGAGAATGCCTAGTATAAGAAATAGGAATTTTGCATTTATTCTTAATATCTAAAACTAGGTTCTCAGTTATGTTATCATGAGAGTCATCACCTATGACGATCTCGATTGGTTGGAGAGTTTGTGCAAATACTGAATACAAAGCTTCTTGAAGAAACTTAGGTCTTTGATATGTTGGGATACATACAGATATGGATGATTGCATTAATTTTTTAGTATCACTAATTTTATAGGACTATCCTCGTTTGATTAAGTTTGGTCGTTTATAGGTTAGAACTCTGACTTTGCATAAAGACATTTTTTCTCTCTTCTGATTACTACCCTGCCATTATTTCAGGTGAGTAAATTTCTCTCTTAAATTTATAGTCTGCTTATATAGTTCTGAATCGGTTGACAATAATTCTTTAAGCTTATTGACACTAACTGAGTATTTAGGAGTCGCAATTAAACGATGAAAATAATAACTGAATGTTCGTACAAGTATAAATATCCTTTTTGGATATGGCATATGCTTATACTTAGAGAGAAACTGATCAGAAAGCCAATCATCAACAAGCTGATATAGCATTTTATGATCTGACTCTGATTCAGGTCTGACATAGTTTTCGCCTGAGTCGTTAGATATAAAAATGTTGTTAAATTGAATTATATCAGAACAATAAAAATTTTGAATTAGCACCTCTTGAATTTCGCAAGAAATCCACCAATAGATACTATCGAATTGATTTTGATAGGGTAACAGAATAAAATCTTTGACTACATCTTGATGAAATGCCATTAGTTGTTCATCATTAGTTAAAAAGCATTGAGATTTCATTCCTTTGAGGGGAGTCTGGAATGTTTTGCGATTTATCGGGACAGCGATCGCTGGTTTGTATTGCAATAGCTGTTTTTCAAATGTTTCCCAGCTTCCTTTGATGAATTTTATATCGTCATCACAAAATATATAGTAGAGATATTCTCCTTTATTCAAAGCCATTTCCAGTAGCTTGTTTCTTCCTTCTGCCCAGGTAGATTTGGGGAAAAATATTGATTCTTCAATGGCTTGATTTATTACTGTTTCAATGGGCTGATCATAGGTTAAAAAGATAACGTCAGCATTTGGGTTTTCTGATAGATGCAAGTAATTTTTCATCAACTCAGCTTTACCTTGGACAAGATAGATAAAATCTTTCATGACAGATTACAAAGAAATGGGCATGGGTAGAAACTATTTTGTGTGGGGAGGGTATTTTTTTCTTCCCAGCGATTATCTCAGTTTGCAAATATTCAAAAGTTAGATATATTTTCAATTTTTACAGCAAAAACTTATTGAAGCGTAAGATTGCTGATTTCCTGAAACGAGCGAGGTTGCAATATTTCCCAACAGAAAAAAGTACGTTTATTAAGCAGCAAGCTCTTGACCGACTACTAAATTCAAATAAACTTATATTCTTTTATATACCAATAAGAATCTTGTAAATCTGCTCTTTGCCTCACTATCTTTTTACCTGTGTAGCCGATCAATGATCGCATTACTTTTTTCAATTTTGGGGTTTGATGAATATCAAAATGATAAATTATGTTCCTCCATATATTGGTAGAATACCCTAATCCATCTCTCATGGTAGATAATGACTTTTCTGCTTCATTGGCGTACTCTTCGATTTTGCGACTTTTCTGTTTTGATTGATGACGAATTCCACCTAATGGTGAATTTGTTCCATATAATTCTGCATAAATGAAGAAGCGAGACCAAAGTTCAAAGTCACTAGCGAGTTTTAAATCGGTATTAACATAACCACCGGCTTTTTCCCATAAACTACGTTGCCAGAAGGTAGACTCCTGTTGTATCCATCCTGCGCTTTTCCTGCCATAGCCAATGTAATAACCATCCAAAAATGCTGTTTTGGAAAACCCAGGATATAAAGCAAATCCCTGACAAAAGCCATGCCAATCCCAACCTCCTGGCTGAAGGCTTGTTAGCCACTCAATTTGTGGCAACTCAGATATAATACTTGCTACTGTCCTAAATGCCCAAGGGCAGTACATATCATCGCTGTTGATCCATGCCATGATTTCACCAGTAGAATGTGAAAATCCCTTGTTGATTGCATGATATTGACCATCATCAGGTTCGCTACACCAAAAAGCTAACTGCTTTTCATATTTTTTTATAATTTCTACGCTACCATCATTCGATCCTCCATCAATAATGATATATTCTAAATTGGGATAATTTTGAGAAAGAACACTTTGAATCGTAGCTTCTAAAAATTCGGCTTGATTAAACGAAGGCGTTATTATGGAAAGCTTAGGATATTTTTGTAATAGCATTATATCTCCTGGGATATTCTTATAACTTAGGCATTGAGAACAAACATCATCTATAGTTTCTAACTAATAATATTCTTACTAAAACTACTTCCAACAATGTCTAATTGCCTCAAAATCATCAATAACTGAAAAAATCTCTTGCACATAATCCTTTGGTGTCCACTTGTATGCTTTTTCCCAGCCACGTTCTATCAAACTTTGACGGAGAATAGAATCTTCCGATAAATATTTAATAGCCTCAGCAATTTCTTCTGGCTGTTTAGGATTAACCAGTAAAGCAGCATCTCCTAGTTGTTCTTTTGCACCTGACACATTAGATGCAATTACAGGACATCCCAAAGCCATAGCTTCTAATGGTGGTAAGTTATCAGGACCAAAGAATGACATAAAGGTGAGAGCAAAAGCATGACGATACAGGGGTGCTATATCCTCTTGAGAGACAAAACCCAGAAAATGTACTTGTTGTGATAAATCAAGTTCTTGCACCATTTCTTTGACATGAGACTGATTGCCTTTATCAGAGCCGACAAAGACTAATGAAAACTCTAAATTGTACTTTTCTTTTAACAATTTAATCGCTAGTAATAAACCAATATGATTTTTATGTGGCCAAAATTGAGCGGGGTAAAATAAGTATTGACTAGGTAGATTATATTTTTTTAGAATCTCTTGATCTATCAGACTCCCTTCTGATGGGAATTTGGGGGTAAAAAAAGGAATAACTTTAATTCTTTCACTAGGAATCTGATAAAACTTTTCAATTTCTGCTTTGCCTACTTCTGTTCCAGTAATAATAAATGTAGCACGTCTCAATATTTTGGAATGAAAATTTTCTCGCCAGTCCCATTGCCCCCATTCTTGTTCAGATATACTCACTTCTGGAAAATAGGGCTGTAATCTGTGTTGTAAATCCCAAACAGTAGTTATATAGGGATAATTGACTGTAGGGCATCCTGGTACAAGAGATAAAGTTACATCTATTTGATTTAATTTTAATAAATTTAATATGTATTTTTCATACCATTCTTCAATTTGAAATTTACATCTTGGATGTCTTAATTTGTGAAATATAGCTTTTGTTATCAGGAATATTTTAGATTGCATTCTTTGTTTGAATGAGCTATGGAGAGAGACTGATTGAACAGGCGAAGATAATATATAATCCGGGATTTTTTGATTGGATATGTATAAAACAAATGTATGCCTACTTTTAGGAGCTAAATTTAATATACTTTCTAATAACTGATTTTCAAAAGTATAACCTCCTCCTACATCTGGGAGTTGATTGCTAATAAACAAACCGACTTTCATTTAATTCCTCACAACAAAATAAACCTTCCAGGTTTTGAGTCCTGGCTGTTGGTTAGTCAGCCACTCCTGAGAAGTAACTAACTGCATTTGCAGTCCACTTAACAGAAATTCTATTTCAGATTTAAACAGATAGCGCATTGTGTGGGTTTCTCGTAGCTCGTCAACAGCACCACTATTTTTATCTTTAATAAAGACATGATAATTCACATCTACGCAATTCTCATTCGGATAAATCACAGGCTCGGCAATGCGAGTTACCTGAATTAATTCATCTTCTAGATGTTTAACTCTCACCGTTGGCAGTTCTGTTAATACTGCTGAACCATACCAAATATCAAATACAAAAATCCCCCCTGGTTTTAAATGAGTTTTCACTGTAGTAAATGCAGCTAATAAATCTTCATTAGTGGTTTGATAGCTAATGACATGAAATAGAGACAGGACAACATCAAATTTTTGATCAAGTCGAACTTGACGAATATCACTATGGGTAAATTGCAATCTTTTGGATAATTCCTGCGGACATTGAGAGAGTCGTTCATGGGCAAGGTGTAGCATTTCTTGGCTCAAGTCTACACCATGAAGATGGTAGCCCATTTTTGCCAGCAGTGTAGCGTGATTTCCTGTACCACAACCTAGTTCTAGAATGTTTTTACTATCTGGTGCATGGGTTTGAATCAGACTATGGATAAATTCAGCTTCCCCTACATAATCTTTATCACGGTAGAGTAGGTCATAGTAGGGTGCATAGTTACCAAAAACAGTCATATTAACGAATTAATTGTAATTGTTGGGAATAATTAATTATGATGCTTTTGAATTTGAAATTTATTTGGTTATCAGGAGGAATATTTGAAATTAATTAACATGATTAATTTAACATGATTAATTTCATCTCCTTAATAAGTCTCAGTCAGGATTTGGTTAACAGTTTTAGCAACAGTGATGATTTGTTCTTCAGTCAATGCTAATCCACTAGGAATATAAAAACCTCGCCGCGCCAAATTTTCCGCTACTGGACAGGAAATACCCGCAAATAATCCCATTTTTTTAAACACGGGTTGCTCGTGCATACACCAGAAAAAAGGACGAGTCCCAATCTTGTGATTAGCCAGCTTTTTCATGGCTATTTGTTTATCAAAGGGAACTTCATCTTTGAGGACAATACCATATACCCAATAAATATTTTCTGCATAGTCTGTCTTGAGTATTGGTAGCTGAATATTGGGTATATCTGCTAATAATTCAGTATACAGTTGCCCCATCCAGCGTTTACGGGCAACAAATTCATCTAAACGTTCTAATTGAGCTACTCCCACCGCTGCTTGGAGGTTACTCATTCTCATGTTCCACCCCAATTCTTCATGGACAAACCGTTTTTGGGGTTGAAAGCAGAGGTTACGTAGAGATAGACAGCGTTCAGCTAACTCAGGATTATCGGTAACAATTATTCCTCCTTCACCAGTGGTAATGTGTTTATTGGGATAAAAACTAAAGGTGCTAATGTCGCCGAAGCTACCGCAAGGACGGTTTTTATAGGTCTGCCCGTGCATTTCGGCGGCATCTTCAATGATGTATAATCCATATTTATCGGCTAAATTTAGCACTGAGTCCATATCCACTGGTAAGCCGTAGATGTGAACCACCATAATGGATTTTGTGCGGGGGGTGATTTTCGCTTCAATATCACAGACATCCATATTCCAGGTGATGGGATCTGAGTCCACAACTACAGGGGTAGCACCAGCACGGACAATGGCCGCAGCACAGGAAATGATGGTGAATGTGGGGAGAATGACTTCATCTCCTGGTCCAATATTTAGGGCAGCTATAGCAGCATCTAGGGCAACAGAACCATTACTGACAGTAATACCATATTTGCGACCAACACGGGCGGCAAATTCCTGTTCTAGTTGTTTGACAAAAAGTCCTTCTGAGGAAATCCAACCTGTGTCAATACACTCAATCAGATATTTCTTTTCGTTACCATTTAATAATGGTTGGTTAACGGGAATTGGGTTCATTTTATGGCTACACAAATTCTACAACTTTTGCTTCTTCGGCGGTAATACCCACAAATCTGGTTTTGTCCTGTTCTCCCACGTAAGGACCTTGTTTAACTTCAATCATTTCAATTTCTTCTAATACTTTGAAGCCGTGTCCTCCAGTTACTAAGAGGATAACATCACCTGTTTCTAGAACGCGACTTTCTAAATATTTTTGTTGGTCGTTGTAGAAGTCTACGCGGAGTTTACCACTTTTGATAAACAGGACTTCTTGTGTGTAGCTAACTTGGCGAATTACAGGATTATGAACATGAGGTTGAATGACTTTTCCTGTGGAGTGGCGCATATAAGCTAGTTGTTGGGAAAGTTCATTGGGGGTGAAAAAGTGAATTCCGGGTTGATTGAATCGGTGAGATAGGATTAATGCAAGTAGCTGGTTTTGATGGGTAATTTTTTCTATCATTCATTTGCGATTAAATAAATTAATATTTTAGTTTGCCTTAATACAAACTTTGATCATAAGTGCAGATATTGCTCAATTCAGTAATGTGAAATATAAGCCAGAATAAACAGGAACAGAATATTCAGGGTAAAACGGGATTATACAACTATCAACTCTATCTTCCCAAATATCAACTAACTTATAACCAATATCAGTTAGTGAATCAATAAACTGCTTCCGATTAAAAATAAACTGTGGATAAAATACTTTTCCGCCATTTTGGAGGCTTACAAACTGTTTTCCATCATATAAAGGTAAGCGATTAATCAATAAGTGATTAGGTGGTTGTTCTAGGCAAGCAAGCAAGCGAATCAACATATTGTAAAGAACCAGAAGCAATAAAAATATTTTTTCCATTAGCTTCTATAAATTCTGTTGTAAAAGACAAAGATGGAGAAGAATTTAGGTCTTGAGCTAATTTCTCTCCAGCTTTTGCAATTGCAGGTACATCACAGACTGTCCAATTTAATCCCTCAGGATATTTTAAGATGGTGGAATAACTGTAAAAATGATTGCCAACATTGCCACCAAAGTCAAATACAGTAAGTTTGTTAGAGGATTGATTAAAGATTTGACTTAGCCAAAATAAAACTGGATAGTCATAGGAAGCGATGTTCGTAGACAATTTATCCTTGTATTCTTGAGCCAAATCAAGATTATCATATCCTATTGATTTAGTTTTTGGAGCAGATGCTATAGCTTCTTCAACGGTTGAAAATACACCTCGAAAGCAGCCATAGCACTCACCCGAAAATCTGCCCTCGTATTTCTTGGACTGAAAAAGGCGATAGATTTTTTTTGCAAATGGGATGTTTTTGATGATTTGTTTCATATTCTTGGGTTCAGGGTAGGTATAACTGTGATTAAAGTTGTCGTTTTATAATTTTAATTTTATCCAGTTGAATGGTACTTTGATAGAAAGTATGATCTTTTACCGATCATAGCCAGTTTTTTCCATGCTTCACTCTAAACAATAAACAAGGACTCATAATCAACTTTATCAAATACATCAAGCAAACTACGTTTAGTTGCATTAAATATTTTAATATTTTTTGACTGTGCTATTGTATTTAGCATTTCATACTGATTCCAAAGTCTAATGTAATTTAACAACTCAGGTTTAAATGTAGATATATCAGTGATAAGTTTTGCTTTTTCTTCTGGATAAAAATGTTGATTAGCAAATTTCCCTGAAAAATTTAATATTGAATCATGATCACATCCTAATAGATAAATCTCAGAAAACCCCATAAAAATAGCAGACTGTAGAGCCATTATTGTGACAGACATAGGAGATAAAACAGGCTGACATAAATCCACATCTTTATCTAATTCTATTGCGCTTGTATTGTGATAATATACATTATGATCTAAGAAAATATTGTTCTGATTGACTCTGGCATATTCATTTATGCCCAAGAAAAAACTACATTTTTTAGATATATCTCCAATTTCTTTTAATAATTGTAAATAATTTTCTATGTTATGGGGTGGATGCCAAGGAGCAATACAATAGTACTGTGGATCAATTAACCTAAAATCTGGATGTAAATAAAAATTACTAACAGCAATACAAAATTCGTTTTTTAGTAATTTCAAGTTCTGATCATTAATTGATGGACCAGTTGCCAAAATAAAACATCGGTTTCCTTGATGAATATTTTTTAGCTCTCGATTTTGTTTTGTAATAGCATACTCTTTATGTGAGTGTCTATTGTTAGAAATAGTTTTATTTCTAATTGATCTGAAAATGTCTTGAAATCCTGGAGGTAAAGTCCAGAATGCTATTTGTTTGATTGTTTTTTTAGCCTTACTTTTAAGATTCATAGTAGTCTCTCTAACTTCTCTAATGCAATCCAAAAACCCTCACCTTCATTTTTATGTCCCTGCCAAATTTCAGGAATAAAAGAAGCTTGAGAAGCATACTTTTCAAGGTCTTCTGCTAGGGAATAAAAGTCAATTTCACCTTCACCGATTTGTAAACCTTCCCCATCAACACCTTTAGCATCAGCAATGTGTAAATGAGCAGTGTAAGGTCCAATTTGTTCAAGAAATTCTTTGAATGATGTTTTGTGATAAGTACAAGCTAGTTTGGAATGAGAGATATCTAAGCAAATACGATAGTTATGTTGACGACAAAAATCAGTAATGTCTTTCGGATTTACAAAAAGATTGTGATTTCGTTGTCCTCCAAAATGCCAAGGAAAGGGGGGCATGGTTTGAGGGATGATTTCGACTCCATCTGCATCTAGTTGAGATAGACTATCGTCAAGTGTTTTATATAGTTGCTGGCGAACTGACAAAGATAATAAAGTATCATTTGTAAATCCACCAACATTGGTAACAATGCAGGGGCGACTTGCTCGGTTGAAAAACGGTTTTAATTGTCGAGTAATGTCGATCACTCGTTGTAATTCTTTAATTGATAGTTGACGGTAATCTTTGTCTTGGGAAGATAGATCCAATAAGTGATCGCCTGCAAACAACTCTGGAGCGTGTACAATTACATCTAAATCATAGACTTGATCAATATACTGGTGAATATCAACTTCTAAATCTTTATAGCTCAGATGAAATTCTAGTAAATCAGGATTTGATTGTGACAATAGAGTTTTAAAGTCATGGTAGCGAACTGGAACACCCCAAGGTCGTTTAAAACGATAATCTCTTGCTTTGACTTGTTCCACTTCTAAGTCGCTAGGGTAAAAAAAATCACCTGCTTTTAGCGATCGCCTGGAACGTTTACCAATTAACTCTGTCTTCCGATTGGGTTGTAAACCTTTTCCGGGACTTTTTACATCAATCATGGATTCAGTAATGATTTGTCCTACCTCTAAATCGCAGTTAATCACCAAACTCTTAGCCAAGTTTTCTCGGTTCATTAATTCCCCTTGACTGAGGTTTCGTTCTCCATTTGTACCCAGAGATTGTTCTACTTGGCGAATTCCTTCAATCATCAGCCGAAATTCATCTGGTAATAAACTCACTTTGTGGTCATTACCTTCCATTGTTTTGTCTAGGGTGAAGTGTTTTTCTATTACCTTAGCACCCTTAGCTACGGCGGCGATCGCTACATGAATACTCCGTTCATGGCCGGAATAACCAACGGGACAATTACCAATTTCTTTTAGACGGTCTATATAGTTTAGATTGACATCTTTAAAGGGGGCTGGATAGGTTGAGTTACAGTGCAGCAAAACATACATCGCACCTAACCGATTTAGTAATGCCACTGCGTCAATTATCTCAGCTTCAGCCGACATCCCCGTTGAACAAATTAATGGCTTACCTGTTTTTGCTAAAGCCGTGAGTAAATCATAGTTAGTCAAATCAGCCGAGGCCACTTTATAAGCCTGTATTCCATACTGTTCTAGCACAGATAAACTCTCAATATCCCAGGGTGTACAAAGGGGTAAAATTCCCTGTCTTTGACAGTAATCAAAGGCCGTGAACATTTCATCGGTTGTTAATTGGAAACGAGTTAACAAATCTAGAGTATATTGTGACCCTAAATCTTCACTAGCATCATTAGCATTCCCAGCATTCCGATATAGTGATTTGAGATCGCGCATTTGGAACTTTGCACAGTCTGCACCTACCGCTACCGCTTGATCAATTAACTGTTTAGCAAGTTCCAAGCTACCATTGTGATTATTGCCAATTTCCGCAATGACAAAAGTAGGAGATTGGGCATCAATGATAAAATTTCCGATCCGAATACCTGCTGACTTCCGACAAGCAACTGCAACTAAATGACGGTTATTGTCTAAAAGGGGAATGAATTCAACTTCATTAGAAAAGTAAGATTGAATCTTTACAGGATCATCATTGTAATTAGCAAATTTATAATTTTTGTTAGAAATTTTTGAGACTGGTTGATTGAGATTAATAGATTCTTGTTGCACCAACCAACGGCGAAAGTCTCCGTCTGTGAGGACACCTTCTAAAACACCTGCTTCTGTCACCGAGAAAATAATGCGGTTTTTGTTGTCGCTGATTTTTTTCAGGGCATTTAATATATCGTCTTCAGCGAAAACAATGTACTTTAATAAATTTTTGTCAATGATCATAATACTTTAATTTTTAAAAAATTTTAAAAGTTAATTTTTCACAATATAACAAGGTGTCATACAAAATGGAAATTTATTTATCACCACATCTTGATCCTGAAAATACTCATCTACAGCTTTTGTTTCTCCAGGAAAAACACCGTAATCGTCTATAATTAGTACCCACCCCCTGACAATTCTAGGAAACAGTAATTCTAAAATTACAGAGGCAGGTTCGTATATATCAGTATCTAAATTGAGAAGAGAAATTTTTAATTCTGGATGGTCATTCACATAATTGGGGACTGTTTTTAAAATGTCTCCCTTCACTAATTCTACATTCTTGTCAACTCCCTTAATTTTTAGCACTTTTGTAAGCTGATCTACATCAATACTTTCTTCCCCCGCACTATCAATAAAAAGCTGTCTAGGTGCTTTGTCTTCCTGAAAATCAGTTTCAGGAAATTTACCATAGATATCAAAACCAATTATTTTTTTAGCGTGGGAATTACTGAATAAATCTCGAAATGTGGCGAACCTTGTCAATGATGTTCCTTTAAAAACGCCACATTCTACTATTGCTCCTGGTATGTTTACCACCATTTTGTATAATTCATAATGAGCTAATAACTTAGCAATTCTGCTATTATCACAGGATAGGTAGAAGTTATTTTCGTATTCAAATGCCTTGGAAAAATCAGGTAGATTAATCATGTTTTTTTTAGAACTATTAAGGTTTACGTTTGTAATTGATTAAAAACTCTATATACTGAAAATCCTCTAACGAATCAATTTCCCAACTTTGAGCTTCATCCATCACAAACAGAGAAACTTTACCGCCCAATCGGTTATTTAATTCTTTTAAAACCCAGGGTTTAAAGATATAAATTGAACCATTTTCCATATATTGGAGGTTTAAATCTTGGCGACGGGGACGGTGGTGATAGTCATAGTTGATAGACTGGGAAACATCATCTACTTGATGCCAAATAAAGCGATGGGTTGGGGAAACTGAAACGAGAGAATCAGCGTTTTCCGCTCTGATTTGCTCAATAGCGCGATCTATATCTAGTCCGGTGCGTAAAGGGGATGTACATTGTAGGAAGACTATAAGTTCTGGGTTAATTCCCTCTTTTTCAATCTCTGTTAAGGCATGAATAAGAGCCGATTCTGAAGAAGCAGTATCTTTGGCAAGTTCAGGGGGTCGGTGAATAATACTTGCACCATAGTCTGTTGAAATTTGGGCAATTTCGGCATCGTCTGTGGTAACGTAAATGCGATCGACTAGATGGGATTCTTGTGCATCTAGGATAGAATGGGCGATTAAAGGTTTATTAGCTAGAGGACGAATGTTTTTGTAAGGGACTCCTTTTGAGCCTCCACGTGCAGGAATGCAAGCTATAACAGTCATTATTAAAATTTACCAACTACTTCAGTTTTTCTTGTTTCCCAAGGAAGCATTGGTAATAAATAACCTTTGCGATATCCTCGCGTATTTACATCTCCAGTCTCAACAAGACTAAAAATTAATGCTTCCACGCTTTCGTATACCTCAACCCCAGGGATTCCAGATCCCAATCTTAAAATGTAGCGTCCACTATTTAACCACAACCCTGGTATTCTGACTTGAGTTTTGTAAATACCTGGTTCACGATATTCTAAAAGACCATTATCCTGATCACAATCTTCTAATGACATAATATGGGAACCGTCACTTCCATGAAAATTTAATGCAATGACTGCCGCCCGAACTGAGTTGCATACTTCATAAACTGTTTCAATAATGAAATCTCTACGAACATCTAACTCACCATCTACCGAACCATTTTCATCTAAAAGTCTACATTCCATAATTCTTATTGGAGTATTTTTTCTGGCTGGATTCTTCCATAAACGTCCACCCAAATATCCAGAAGTAAGATATCTCTCTGTAGATGCTTCACTATTACCATTGAATACAAGACAGCCTTTTTCTAAAAAAAGACATTTCTTTGTCAAACTTAGAATTGCCCCCATATTATGACTCACAAACAAAACCGTCCTTCCCTCCTTCCCCACATCCTCCATTTTTCCCAAACACTTCTTTTGAAACTGGGCATCCCCCACCGCCAAAACCTCATCGACAATTAAAATCTCTGGTTCCAAATGTGCCGCCACCGCAAACGCCAACCGCACATACATCCCAGAAGAATACCGTTTTACGGGCGTATCCAGAAACTTCTCCACCTCCGCAAACGCAACTATCTCATCAAACTTGCGTTTAATCTCTTCCTTACCCATGCCCAAAATTGCCCCATTGAGAAATATATTTTCTCTCCCTGTTAACTCTGGATGAAACCCTGTTCCTACCTCTAATAAACTGGCAACTCTACCCTTGATTTTGATGCTTCCTTGAGTTGGTTCTGTAATGCGGCTTAAAATCTTTAATAGTGTTGATTTACCTGCACCATTGCGCCCAATAATGCCAACTCTATCACCTTGTTTAATTTCAAATGAAACATCCTTTAAAGCCCAAAACTCTTCAAAAGCGGGATTTTCCTTTTTAGCTTGAGGATTAATCAAACTACCGAGAGATTTAACTTTATTAGTAATCACATCTCGCAGTGCTGTGTAGCGTTCCTGTTGCTGATGACCAATAATATATTTTTTACCTAAATTTTCAACGCGAATCACTGTATCAGACATCTTTAAAAAAATAAATTAGTTTCCGTCAATTTTGTAGAATCCAGGTGCTATTATCAATAGATAGTCCTTATTGAGAAAAGTAGATCTATCTTTTTTTACAAAAAACTGCTACAATCTTTATCTGATAATCTTTTTAGACTATTTAGTTATCCCGTCAGGTTATCAACTAAATCACATCAGCAAATGTCTGTTCCATTTTGCGAAAATACCAAATTCCACTCAATAATAGTAAAACTACTAACATCATCGAAAGAATAAAACCTGGTAAATATAATTTTGATTCCCCTCCTAAAATTGTCCACCTAAAACCATCTATTACTCCTACCATTGGATTTAAGGAATAGATAAATCTCCACTGTTCAGGAACTATACTGCTACTAAATCCTACAGGTGAAATGTACAAACCAAACTGCACTATAAAAGGGACAATAAACCGAAAATCTCGATACTGCACATTCAATGAAGCTAACCACAAACCCGCACCCATAGAAGCAGCAAAAGCGATACCAATAAACAATGGTAAAGTCAAAATCCGCCAACTAGGAACAAAGTTATACCATGCCATTAATGCCAATAAAATCATTCCCGAAATCATAAAATCTACAAAGCTAACTACTATCGCACTGGTCGGTACTACCAACCGAGGAAAATAGACTTTAGAAAGTAAATTGGCATTAGTAATTAAACTATTACTGCACTCCGAAAGAGAATTGGAAAAAAACTGCCAAGGTAACATAGCGGAAAATACAAGAATTGGATAGGGCGCACCTTCTGAGGGTAATTTCGCCAATTGTCCAAATACAACTGTAAATACTACCATTGTCAAAAAAGGACGAATTAACGCCCAAATAATACCAATGACAGTTTGTTTATATCTAACTAAAATATCTCTCCATGCTAGGAAATAAAATAATTCTCGATAACGCCAGATGTCTTGCCAATATTGCTTTTCTGTACGCCCTGCTTCAATTATTAATTCTGGGTGAAAATTCGGTTCTTTCATAATATTTGAAATATCAATTTATAACCCGGAAATCTTTAACACTTTTATCGCCTAGCATCCGAGATTGTCTATAAGTAAACTCTCCCACAGAAGGATTAAGATGGGGATGAATTACACCTGTTGCTTGTTGCCAAAGTTCTGCCGGTGCAAGAGATAATTCATATCTAGATTCATGCTTATAGACATGATACCATTTTGTTTCTTGGCACTCTTCACACCAAAAAGCCTCTAGCCACTCACCATGTAAAGAAACCGTGGTTTTAGTATTAACTAAAATCATGGCTTCTCGACGAGAAATACCCCGTTTTTGGAGTTGTCCAGCTTGTTCGGTAAATAGTCCATATTTTTGGCTAACACTATCTATATAGCAGTTATGTATTGGACAATAGATAGCTCTGCGTTTAGAACGTTTCCGATTTCGATCACACCTTTTCTGCACTTTGGCCTCCTGATCATTAACTAAAAAATAGATCCTAAGAAGGTTGTATGGCAAGGACTGAGATCAAAAAGACCATCAAAGCCCAATTCCTGATTCAACATTGTTTGAGGTATTAATTTTTTTAGCTTAGGAACGTGGATTTATTAATTTACAATTCTTTGTAAAGACAGCGCAATCTAAGATTAGATTAACTCAATCAAGAGTTGTACTTTATTTAATTCACATTCTTATCTAATTTTTTCTGATTGGCTCATTTAAAGAGAATTTTTTACACCTATATTCTTTTGAAAATAGACTATGTTTTAAATTAGCATTGTTGCATAGTTTATTGTAGACAAATTGGCAAAAGGTTTGTAGGCTTGCAGATGAATCGGAAAAATCAACTTTTCTAGACTTGAGTAGATGTATTTGATAATTCAATCTCTCACTTTTGTAAAAAACTATGCTAATCGAGTGGTGTATCTGAATTTAGAAATACTAGATTGAAAGCAATTAAATGATAGTTAAAGATCAAAGTCAATATCTAATTTCCCGTTTTTCTTTAAGTTTAGACAATCTTTACAGCTTTTGACCAAAAACAGTTAAATTATAAATATTCTAAGAATATGTAACTTATCTACTGACAAATTTATCAATAATATATTTAGGAAAATGAAAGCTTACAGAGATTTTGCCAAGTTGTCCACTACAACTGATAAAACAGTGTTAATTTACAAATCAGTTAACTCTGCAAGTCCTATATTTAATTGAAATATCGAGTTAAAAATAAATTAGAAACTATATAAGGTTTGAGATGATAAAAACTACCTATGCTCTCCAGAATTTGTCTCATATAAATAGACAGCAGCATCAATCTACACCTTTCATTGACACAGTTCAGTCAGAAGAGAGTAATGAAGGTGGATTAAACTTAGGCAAATTATTGGCGGTTATTCGTCGCAGAATCATTATAATTGCCATTGGCACAACCACTTTTGCCTTTGCTAGTGTAGGATTAGCTTTGAATAAACCTCCAATGTATGTGTCTCAATTTAGACTTTTAACTGAACCGATAACAGCTGAAGATAAAGTAGCCCAAGACGACAGGTATAACAGAGGTGATTCTAACAAAATAGATGAAACTAAGTTAAATATTTTACAAAGTCCTAAACTGATATATCCTATCACTCAAAAAGTCCAGATGTATTACCCAGGTAGCAGCGCACCTGAACTTAATATCAAAATCCTACCTAATACTCAAATTTTAGAAGTTACTTACCAAGATCCTAACCCTAAGAAAGTTTTGTTTGTATTAAATCAAGTATCTGAATCATACTTAAAATACAGTTTAGATGAACGCCAAACAGAAACTAAATTGGGAATTAAATTTGTTGAAAAACAATTGCCACAACTACTAACGAGAGTAGAAAATCTTCAGTCACAACTACAAATTTTTCGGCAAAAATATGGGCTGATTAATGCTGAAGTTCAAGGACAGGAACTTGCTAGTCAATTTAACCAAATTGTACAGAAACGGCTAAATACAGAAATGCAATTAGCTAGAACTAAAACACTCTATACTAGTCTGCAAAAACAGTTGAGACTGGAAACTGATGAAGCAGAGGCTATTTCCATATTGAGTGAGTCTCCTGATTACCAGAAGCTATTAAGCCAACTCCAAGATAGAGAAACTGCAATTGCTATAAAATCATCTGAATATACAGAAAATAGTCCAAATATTCAAACCCTGCTGATTCAAAAACAAAATTTACTGGATTTAGTAGGCAGAGAAAAACGGCGACTTTTGGGAATAAAATTGTCAAACACAAAAATGAATTCCTTAGATTCAGTTACACCAAATTCGGCTCGTCTGCGAGAAATTCAAAAATTTCTTGAGATAAATAAACAAATTGAGGTATTAAAAACAGAAATCCAATCTCTTAATCAAGCTGAAAGTTCTTTGGGGCAACAAATTAAACGCTTTCCCTTTATTATTCGTCAAAAAGATGATTTAGAACGGCAATTAAAAATTTCTGTTGATAATCTTAATCACTTTTTAACGGAACGGGAAAGATTACGCATAGACTCAGCTCAAAAGCAGATACCTTGGCAGATACTTACTCCTCCTAGTCAGCCTAAAAATATTGCACCAAGTACCATAGAAAATTTAATTTTAGGAACAATTTTAGGTTTATTATTAAGCACAGGATTTGCTTTTATTATAGATAAGCTCAACAACGTATTTTATGACTTTGAGGAAGTTAAAGATAAAATTAAATTGCCAATATTAGGGAATATTCCTCATATTAGGTTTGAAAAGAATGGTAAGCTTTATCGAAAACAGAATAGCTCAAACTTCTGGGAATCTTTCCGCTCTATTTATACAAATATTTCTTTTTTAAATGGTGATAGTTCTCTCCGTTCTCTAGCAGTTATTTCGGCTGCTCCTGGAGATGGTAAATCAACAATTGCTTTTTACCTAGCTCAGACAGCAGCAGCAATGGGTAAACGGGTGTTGTTGGTAGATGCAAATTTGCGTCATCCTAGTATCCATAAAATGTTGGACTTACCGAATACAAAAGGATTAAGCAATCTGATTTCTGAAGGACTAAATTTTGAGAATGTTATACACACAAACAGTAGCAGTATTGGAGAAAAAAATTATGATGTGACGAAAGCGACTGCAAAAGATATGGGAAAATCATCTTTAGAGCATAACTTGTTTATATTGACTACGGGAGAAATTCCCCCAAATCCCACAATTTTGCTGTCATCTCCTCAGATGCAAAGCTTGACAGAACAATTTAAACAAAATTTTGATTTAATCATATATGATACATCGCATCTATTAGGTTTTGCAGATACTAATCTGCTGAGTAAATACACAGACGCAAGTATTTTGGCTATAAGAGTAGGTAAAACAAACCTTTCTGTTTTAGCCAAATCATTAGAGCAATTAAATTTCTCTTCTACTCCTATTTTGGGTGCGATTGCTATTGATAATATATAGGAATTTGGTTTAATTAATGCCTGTTCCCTGTTAAGAGTTCCCTTCTCTCAACTTCTCGGTTTAGCATAACAAGTACCGAATAACCTAAAATTTTTACAACTCAACAATATAAATAAAAAGATGCTAACTACAAAAAATGAAATTCAATACTTAAATTCATCTATGGAATTTGAAGTTTCAAGAAAGCCTGCCAAAATTGATATTATTGGCTCTCCTGTTACTGCTTTACCTTTTGAGGTACAAATAAATATCATATTAGAATGGGCGATGAATAAAGTTAGCAAAGTTATTTGCGTATCGAATACTCATATGCTTGTAGAGGCTTATTGGCATCCAGAGTTTTGCTCTGTTTTAAAGAGTGCGGATATTGTGACTCCTGACGGAATGCCGCTGGTTTGGATGTTGAAACTAATGGGTGTACATGCTCAAAACCGCGTTGCTGGTATGGATATTCTTTTATCTTTGTGTAAATTAACTCCACTAAGAAACATTCATCTTTTTTTCTTAGGTGCTGATGTAGTAACTCTAGAGAAGATGAGAAGGAAGTTAGAGCGTGTCTTTCCAAATGTAAAAATTGCTGGTATGGAGCCTTTTCCATTTCGTCCACTCACACACGCAGAGGATGAAGCTATTATCAAAAAGATTCATGATAGTGAGGCGGGAATAGTTTTAGTGGCTTTAGGATGTCCAAAACAGGAGTTATGGATGAACCAACACAAAAACAAAATTCAGGCTGTAATGATTGGCTTGGGTGGGGCATTTCCTGTCTTTGCAGAAAGTCATAAAAGAGCGCCGTATTGGATACGTCATTTAGGTTGTGAGTGGTTATATCGTTTGATTCAAGAACCATTGAGACTATTTAGTCGCTACAGTACAACTATCCCAACTTTCATGTGGTTAGCTTTAAAGCAAATCTCAAATTTGGCTCTAAGTAGGTTTACTATGAATTTACCGTAAGTGATTAGTGATTAGTTGTTGGTTATTCATTGTCAATTAGTAATTACTAATTAGTATCTTTTAAAAAGCCTAAAATTGCTGCATTGACAACATCAGCAGCACCTGTGGAGGTATCATGATAACAATTCTGCAAAATTTGTAAGCGAGAATTGGGGAGATATTGATGTAATTTTTCTGCATGACTAACAGGAAACCAACTATCTTGATCACCCCATAAAATTAAAGTTGGACATTCAATGTTTTTGAGATTTTTTTGAATATTACTCAACATATTAGGCTGATTTGTGCGGAAATTCTCGATTTCTTTGGCAGCAATTTGTAATTCTTCGGCAACTTTGACTACAGTTCCCGGAATTTCAATAAATGGGTACGTAATCCAATAAATATCTTCTTCGGTTAATAATGAGGGATCATATAATACCTTGCGTCTTTCTGTTCCCATAACTTGTCTAACTAAAGGTGCAAACCAATATGCTAGACGTAAATAATCAATTGCATGGATGATTTCTATTGGTGTTTGTGCCAGCAAATCCATAGCCCAATGAGGTAATGTTTCCGTGAAAATAGGAGCATTAATGACTACTAAACGTCCGATTAAATGAGGACTGACACCTGCTAATCCCAAGGAAATTAATGCCCCTATTGATTCTGCCACAATGATAGGTGGTTCATCACATAAACCCTGAATAATGCGTTTTAATTCAATAATTTGATGTCCATTTTTTTCTCGACGGGATAATGGCTTTTCGGAAAAACCAAAACCTTTAAAATCACAACAAATTACGCGAAAATGTTGAGATAATGGCTTAATACTAAGCCGCCAATTATAACTCCAACTGCCTAAACCATGTAATAAAATTAGGGGTTTACCCGTACCTTTTTCACCATAGGCTATTTGAATTGGATAACCTTGAGAATCGGTAATAGTGAGATTTTGCCGCCCTTGAGGAAAATTATCTTGCCACCAATCTTTCATAACTTTATGTAGGAGTAATTTAACTACCAGTGATAACTTGCCATAATATTCTTATTAATATCACGGGGATGGATATTAAGAGAATAGCAATCAGAAATAAGCCGATAATCAAGAGGAGGATAAAGGAGTTATTTGCTTTTTTGTTTTTGTGAGGATCTTTTAGGGCTTCTTCTAATAAAATGATATTATAATTATTAGCTTTCCAGGCAAAATCAAAGAAGTCTCCTAACATGGGAATAGAGCCAACTAAGGAATCAATAATCACATTCATGACCATCCTTCCTAATGTGGCTGTAGATAGGCCTAATTGTGCGGCTTCAATGATAATATAAAAGGAAAATATTAGTCCTAGAGCGTCACCACATAAAGGTAGTAATCCAATGATTGGATCTAAACCGATTCCCACTTGTGTTCCGGGAATGGTAATTATATTATCTAGTATTTTACTAAGTTGACGTAAACGTTTTAATCGAGGTGCATAACCATCAGTTGTGATAGAAAAGTGTTCAGGAGAATTAGGCATTATTCATGATTTCCGGTGGGTGATTGACTTTCCTATTATCTCATTTTCTAACTGAAATTTTTCAGATTTATTTGAGAAATATATAGTTGTTGCTTGACTGTAATTTAAAATCAGATTTTTCTGTTTTAATTTTCAATTTTTAATTCTTCATTTCTTCACCGACAGTTACATTTAATTGGTATCCGACTAAAAGAACAAAAGCACTCATCCATAACCATAACATTAAAACAATAACAGCACCCACTGCACCATAAACTTTATTATAATTGCCGAAATTCTTAACATAGAGGCGAAATATTGCAGAAACTATGGCCCAAAAAATAGCTGCTAAAATTGCTCCTGGTATTAGTGGTGTATTTGTTTTACATTTGCTAGGTCCATAGCGATAAACAAAAGCAAAAGCGGTTGCAACTGTAGCCAATGCTAAAGGCCAACGTAAAAATTGCCAAAGATGGGATATAAAGATTAAATAAGTATTGTTATTTACGACAATTCCCAGGAGTAAATCACTAATAAATACTAAAAAAGAAGCCAGCATTAATAATAATATAGTCCCGATTGTTAAACCAAGAGATATAAGTTTTGCTTGCCAAAAAGGACGCATTTTTTTGGGGTGAATTTGTTGAATTTGATCTAAAGCTGTCATAGCGGTATTAATTGCCCCAGAAGCTGTCCAAAGGGTAATTACAAAGCTCAGAGAAAATAAACTACTATTTTTAGAATTAGCAATTTCATGAGTAGTAAAATCACGAATTAATATCCAAGCTTCTTGGGGGACAATTTTACTCAGTTCTGTCGCTAGTTGAATAAATGTGTTTCGTAAAGATTCTGCAAATAAACCAATTGCTGTTAGTAAGGCTATAATTGCCGGAAATAGGGATAACATGGTATTAAAGGCTATTTCCGCAGCTAATCCTAACAGTCTTGTTTCTATTGTCCTGGCAAAAGTTTTTTTCAATGTGCGCCATTTTAAGTGACGAAAAAAGCTGATAAAATGAAAATTGAACATATTTAAGGGGGTTCTGGCAGAGTTTATCAGGCCTCCTCAGTGATTATACTATAAAAATCTATAATGAAGCAGGTAGTGGCAAGACTATAGCTATTCAGCGACAAAGTACCAATTTAATTCAAACTTGAGCAAGAAAATCAGGCTCAAGCCCGGAAAAGTCTGACTATGGCTTTAGGTGATGTTATTGATCAATTGATCAACTATACTGCATTTTTTGTAGTAATATGTATTAAGGGAATGGAATTATATTTATGTTATGGTTCAAATTACTCAAGCACCAGTCAATTATTTTTCCTTTGCAGATTACTATGCTTATGATGATGGTACTGGAAATCGCTATGAATTAGTGGATGGAGAATTAGTTTTAATGCCTCCAGAATCAATTTTTTACTCCGATGTATCAATGCGATTATTGTTGGAATTGGCTAAAATAGTCCCTCTTTATTTATTAAAATATAAAGAGATTATGATTGAGGTAAGTGGACGTAGGGCTAAGGTACGAATCCCTGATTTATTAGTTTTGGGTGAAGAATGTCGCGCTGCTTTAGAAACTACGAAAAGAGGAACAATTACCCATGATATGCCACCACCATTAATAGCAATAGAGGTGGTATCTCCTGGTACTGAAAATGAGGTACGAGACTATCGTTTCAAGCGTTCTGAATATGCAGCCAGGGGAATTGCTGAATATTGGATTGTTGACCCTGTACAGAACAAAATTACAGTTTTATCTTTAGTAGAAGGCTTTTATGAGGAGTTTACCTATACAGGTGATGATTTGATTAAAAGTGCGGTATTTCCAGAAATTGAGATTAAGGTGAGTGATATTCTCGTTCCATAAATTTTCCATAAATTATAGCTTAAGAACGGGGTTTGAATGAGAGCAAAAAGATCGCCTTTTCCTAAAATAGAATAAGCGATCACTTATTTCATTAATTAAAATCTAAAATTTGTTCAAAATCCCATGGCTTCTGCAACGGCCTTTACATCTGCTGCAATTCCTTGTTTAAATTGGGCATGACTGTGTTTAATAGCGGTATCTGGGTCTTTTAAACCATTACCAGTGAGGACACAAACTACAGTCGCAGCGGTGGGAACTTCGTCTTTTACCTGTAACAATCCTGCTACAGAAGCTGCACTAGCGGGTTCACAGAAAATCCCTTCTGATGATGCTAATAAACGGTAAGCGTCGAGAATTTCCTCGTCAGTCACAGCCCGGAAAGTGCCTTGACTGGCTGTTTGTGCTGCAATGGCTTTATCCCAACTGGCAGGATTACCAATTCTAATGGCTGTGGCTATGGTTTCAGGATGTGTGACTGGTTGACCATTGACCAAGGGTGCAGCCCCAGCGGCTTGAAAACCCATCATTTTCGGGAGGCGATCGCATTTGCCATGTTGATGGTATTGACAAAAACCCATCCAATATGCTGTAATGTTGCCGGCATTGCCCACGGGAATACATAGCCAATCGGGGGCATCACCTAAAACATCAACAACTTCAAAAGCGCCGGTTTTTTGCCCTTCTAGGCGGTAGGGGTTGACAGAATTTACTAAGGTTATGGGATATTGATCCGCCATTTCTCGGACAATTTCCAGAGCGCGGTCAAAATTTCCTTGAATTGCTAGGACTTCGGCCCCATAAAGTAACGCTTGTGCCAACTTGCCCAAGGCCACGTAACCATCAGGAATTAATACAAAGGGGCGCATCCCTCCTCTTCTAGCATAGGCAGCGGCAGCGGCGGAGGTATTACCAGTGCTGGCACAAATTACAGCTTTAGCACCGGCTTCTGCTGCTTTAGAAATTGCCATTGTCATTCCCCGGTCTTTGAAGCTACCAGTGGGGTTAAGACCATCATATTTGACGTACACCTTGACCTGTCTGCCAATACGTTCGGCGATGGCTGGCACGGGAATCAAAGGCGTGTTACCTTCTAAGAGAGTGACCACGGGGGTTTTTTCGCTGACAGGCAAGTATTGACGATAGGCTTGTATTAGCCCTGGCCAAGGTTGGCAATGAGATTTAGCAGCAGACAGGCTCAAAGTCACGGGATTCAAAATTTATTAATTAAGGATTTGTGGGGGGAATGCTTTTAGTATAAGTATTCCAGGTTTCAAGTCATAATCTTAGTTGTGGGACATCTTCACCAAGATCGGGGAGGATGATGACCAGATTTGTAATTTATTAGAGTATATGATGAAAACTATACAATATTTTAACAAAGCTGGAGATTAGCATGATTGGCATATTATAATTATAATATTTATAACTAATGGTGTGAGTTAAGTTTGTAATGCCAACAACTATGTCTACTATGTCATCCAGTGTTTCCGAATGCGAATCCCACGTTAACCTAGTTAAGAAGTTAACTAAGGCTTATTATCGAGACGATCAGCAGGTCAAGTTTATGGACTTGCAAGCAGAGGTAGATTCTCTTCTAGAGCAGTTGCAAAATCTCAAGAGCGAACTGGAAGTTCCTAGAGAGGAAGATTGATAATCTCCGTTTCTAGGGGGGATTCTACATTCGATAAATCTCTTATTTGTCTTCGATACCTAGATTAAAAGACACCAAAACCTAAAAACTTTTTGGGTGTCTCGTAAGCGTCAGCCGAATGGTGTTTAGGTTTTGATTCTGTGGGTTTTTGGGCTAATTTATGGTGAAATACTACCGTTTCCGGGGCAGAGGATAGGGAGAAAAGAATATAAATAAGACTGAGGCAGGAAACACTCATTAATAAAGTGTTAATAAGCAAATTTTTAAGATTAAAAGGCCCGCCACAACAAAACAGAGATGGTTTGCGACTAGTTGTAATGCGGTTTTTTGTGAAAATAAAATTTCACGTAGCAATTCAATATAAAATCTAAAATTTAAAATCGAAATTAGCTCCATGACAAATCTGACTCCTAATTCTAGTTTTAGTGTAACCCTGCGCTTACAAATTCCTAATCGAGTGGGGATGTTAGCATCTGTTACCCAAGCGATCGCCTCCACGGGTGGTAATCTAGGACAAATTGATTTAATTGAACAAAATCGTCAAGAATCTATACGTGATGTTACAGTTGATGCCGCCAGTACGGAACACGCAGAAACCATAGTGCAAGCGGTAAAAGAATTACCAGATATTCAAATAATTGATGTTTATGACCGTACCTTTAATTTACATCGCGGTGGCAAAATCAGTATTGTCAGCAGAATTGCTCTTAAAAGTGTTTCTGATTTAGCAATGGCTTATACTCCAGGGGTCGGTAGGATTTGTAAAGCGATCGCCGAAAATCCAGAGGAAGTGTACAATCTAACTATTAAACAGAATACAGTGGCGATCGTCACCGATGGGAGTGCTGTATTAGGTTTGGGGAATTTGGGACCTGGGGCGGCTTTACCGGTCATGGAAGGAAAGGCCATGCTATTTAAAGAATTTGCTGGACTTGATGCTTTTCCCATCTGTTTGGATACTCAAGATGCTGATGAGATTGTCAAAGCTGTGAAAAATATCGCTCCTGTATTTGGTGGTGTGAATTTGGAGGATATTGCTGCACCGCGCTGTTTTGAAATTGAACAAAGATTACAAGCAGAATTAAATATACCGATTTTCCATGATGATCAACATGGGACAGCAATTGTCACCTTAGCAGCCTTATTAAATTCTCTTAAACTTGTCCAGAAGTCCATTGGAGATGTCCGCATTGTCATTAATGGTGCTGGTGCGGCTGGGGTAGCCATTGCTCGGTTACTCCGCAAAGCTGGTGCAGAAACGATTTTGATGTGCGACTCTAAGGGCATTATTTCTACAAATCGCAGCGATTTAACCCCTGAAAAACTGGAATTTGCCGTTAAAGCCCAAGGAACTTTAGCAGGTGCAGTGCAAGGGGCGGATGTATTTATTGGTGTCAGTGCGCCGGGAGTTTTGACACCGGAAATGGTTCAAGGAATGACAAGAGATGCCATTGTGTTTGCTATGGCCAATCCCATTCCCGAAATCCAGCCAGAATTAGCCCCTAAAAATGTCGCTGTCATGGCTACGGGACGGAGTGACTACCCTAACCAAATTAATAACGTCCTGGCGTTTCCAGGGGTGTTTCGTGGAGCTTTAGATTGTCGGGCGAGGAGGATTACTACTAATATGTGTTTAGAAGCGGCTAATGCGATCGCTTCTTTGGTTAATATTTCTGATTTAGACCGCCAACATATTATTCCTTCTGTCTTTGATAAACGAGTTGCTAGTGCGGTTGCTGCTGCGGTGCAACAAGCTGCAAGGGAGGAAGGTATTTGTTCTAATTAGGGTTTACTCAGTAGCCATAAAAGTTGTCTGTGGGGCTAGAGTTTATTTAGGAAGCCCTAATTACAAAAAACAAAAAACAAAATCCCCGACTTCTTCAACAAGTCGGGGAGCTAATTTTGATGAACAAAGGTAATTTTATTAACCGAGAGAAACAGTTAAACTCCCAGGTTTAGCTAGATCTCCTGTTAATACCACACCCCGATGATTACTATGTAAATGACGGAGAATTTTGTAAATTGCTTCAATTTCCTCAGTAGCACCGGCAATATTTGCCAATTCAGCAATAGAAAGTGCTTTCTTCTGGGTTTGTAACACTTCTAAAACTCGTTTTTGTAAATCGAGAATCACAGCAGCGGCTTTTTTACCAGCTTCTACACCGGGTTGGTGATAAGCATTGACATTGATTAAACTGGCATATAAACCTACTGCTCTCTCATACAATGCAATTAATGCGCCTACGGTACGGGCATTAACTTGGGGAATAGTGACTGTAATGGAATCGCGGTTATTCTCATACAATGCTTGACGAGTTCCCAACAAGAAACCGGAGAGATAATCACCAGCAGTGACACCGGGATCAACTTCTGGGGATTTTCCTTGACGGTCTTCTAAAACTTCAATCAAGGTAGCAAAGAAATTAGGTACACCTTCCCGTAATTGTTGGACATAGGCGTGTTGGTCTGTTGAACCTTTGTTACCATAAACTGCAAGACCTTGATATACAGTTTTCCCGTCCAAATCCTTTTCCTTACCCAAAGATTCCATAACCAGTTGTTGCAAATAGCGGCTAAATAACAACAAACTGTCCTTGTAGGGGAGAACCACCATATCCTTCTGGCCTTTGCCATTTCCAGAGAAATACCAAGCCAGGGCTAATAAAGCGGCTGGGTTATCCTTGAGATGAGGGACGCGAGTGGCATCATCCATCTCTTTTGCTCCAGATAGCATAGCACGGATATCAATGCCCTGTAATGCCGCAGGTAGTAGCCCTACAGCGGACATTTCCGAGGTACGTCCACCCACCCAATCATACATGGAAAATCGGGCTAACCAGTTTTCCGATTGTGCGACTTGATCTAAATTACTATTTTGTCCAGTGATGGCAACTGCATATTGAGAAAAATCTAATTTTTGGGCTGTATAGGCTTGTTTTACCTCAATCATGCCATTGCGGGGTTCGGGAGTTCCTCCAGATTTGGAAATTACTAATACCAAAGTGGTAGCCAGTTTATTTCCTAATTGGGATAGAACTCTATCAATACCTGCGGGGTCTGAATTGTCAATAAAGTGAATTTGTAGGGGAGGTAAGTCTGGGGAAAGGGCTTCAGCGACAAATTGGGGACCCAAGGCCGAACCACCAATACCGATAGAGATAATATCTGTAAAGCGGCTTTCTTTGGGAGGATGAATTGCACCGGTGTGTACTTGGTCTGCAAAAGCTTCGATTTGTTCTAGAGTTTGAACTATTTCTTGAGTTAGTTCTGGTGTGGGGGCTAAATCTGGATTTCGCAACCAGTAATGACCTACCATGCGGTTTTCATCGGGGTTAGCGATCGCACCTTTTTCCAGTTCTACCATATCCGCAAACGCTTTGTCAAACTTAGGTTTTAATGAAGCTACAAACGCATCATCAAACCGCATCCGACTAATATCTAAATACAGTCCTAATCCCTCGTGTAAATATAACCAATCTTGGTATCGTTGCCAAAGTGCCTGAGCATTCATAAGAGGGAAATCTCAAATAAAGTGTTGGTCAAACATAAGTTTAATGTATGGTTTTGGTGATCCCTGCTTTGTATTATACAGTTTTTAATAAAAGCACAGATACCGATATGATACTACTGTTAGTTTTAATACTTATTATATCCAGAGATTTGGTAATTACTGATACGCGAAACTTGACAACGGACAATTGACAATTGACAATTGTCCACTAACCACCGACCACTGACAAATGACGAACTAATGATTGAATATCTAATTTTTCTAGCTATTTCTACCGCAACCTTCGCGCTATTTGCGCTAGGACTGAATTTACAATGGGGTTTTACGGGTTTAATTAACTTTGGTCATATTGCTTTTATGACTTTAGGAGCGTATACAACAGTTTTGTTAACTTTCAAGGGTGTACCATTATTACTTTCGGCTGTAGTTGGAGCAATTGTTGCCGCTTTATTGGGTTTAGTCATAGGTTTTGCGACTCTCCGCTTACGAGAAGATTATCTGTCAATTGTTACCATTGGTACAGGTGAATTAATTAGATTAATAGTAAATAATCAGGAATTACCTGTAGGTAAAGATTGGATATCTGGCTCTTTTGGTGTGCAAAGTTATGTCATACCGTTATCAACAACCCCAAATTTATTTTTGCGGTTGGTGATGATTGCTGTGTTAACTTTATTAACAGGGATCACGTTATTTTCTTTGTGGAATTGGGTACGAACTGCTCAAATTTCTGCCAATAATAATCCCATTAGAAACAGCAGCCTCAAACAAGAATTAACTTCCCGATTTATAGTAGGAATTGCTTTAGGATTATTAGCTCTAGCAATTTATATTTCTGGGACAGTTGGATTATACAATTATAATCCCAAAGCTGGTTTAATGTTGTTGGTATTGTTAATTTTAGCTTTTGTATTTTGGCGGTTAGAAATTTTAGTGCGATCTCCTTGGGGAAGGGTGCTAAAATCTATTCGTGAAGATGAAGAAATTCCTAAGGCATTAGGTAAAAATGTCTTTTCTTATAAACTACAATCATTAATGTTGGGCGGTGCGATTGCTGGTATTGCGGGGGCGTTCTTTGCTTGGCAATTGGGAGCAATTTATCCCGATAATTTTCAACCTCAACTTACTTTTGACGCTTGGATTATGGTAATTTTAGGTGGTGCAGGAAATAATATTGGCACAATTTTAGGTGCGGTTATTTACTTTGCTTATGACTCTTTAACTAGGGAATTTTTACCGAAAATTGTTCCTTTAGATGTAGAAAGAATTGGTGCTTTTCGGGTGATGTTTATTGGTTTGATTTTAATGGTGTTAATGATTTGGCGGCCTCAAGGTATTTTAGGGAAAAAGGAGGAACTTACTCTTGGTAAATAATCAGGAATTAGGGGACGAGAAATATCAAGATTTTTGAGGGTTGAATGAAATGGCTTATAGGGATTTTAAGCTGCCGGAATTAGTGAAAAAATTTGGCTTAACTATTAATAAAAGAAAGGAAGGAAATAAAATAAATTTAATTAATGGTATTGTAACTACAGGGAATATGTGGAAATTTTTGCAACTACAAGATCAAGTAGTTTACATTGATTTCAATGAATATTATATTAAAGATATCAAAAAAATATTGGGTATCTTGTCTAAGGCAGTTAATTAAACACTCAGGATAAAATCATGATGGTAAATAATATCAAATCACCGGAATTACCGCTATTGGCTGCAACTGGACTCTGTAAAAATTTTGGTGGAATTAAGGCAGTTGAAGAAGCGAATATTGAAGTTATCAAAGGTAGTATTACTGGGTTAATTGGTCCTAATGGTGCTGGTAAAACCACTTTATTTAATTTACTTTCTAATTTTATCCATCCAGATAAGGGTAGAGTCATTTTTGATGGTGAACCTATCCATCAATTACAATCATATCAAATTGCTCAACAAGGATTAGTCAGAACTTTTCAAGTTGCACGGGTTTTATCAAAATTATCGGTATTAGAAAATATGCTTTTGGGAGCGCAAAAGCAAACTGGTGAAAACTTTTGGCAAGTGCAACTGCAACCTCATGTTATTCTTAAAGAAGAAAAGCAATTAAAGGAACGGGCTATGTTTTTGTTAGAATCCGTAGGCTTGGAAAAAAAGGCTTCAGACTATGCTGGTGGTTTATCTGGAGGACAAAGAAAACTTTTAGAAATTGGCAGGGCATTAATGACTAATCCTAAGTTAATATTATTAGATGAACCTGCTGCTGGTGTCAATCCTCGATTAATTGATGAAATATGCGATCGCATTATCAGATGGAATCGTCAGGAGGGAATGACATTTTTAATTATTGAGCATAATATGGATGTAATTATGTCTTTATGTGATAGAGTTTGGGTATTAGCAGAAGGAAAAAATTTAGCTGTGGGGAATCCTCAAGAAATCCAAAATAATACCAAAGTTTTAGAAGCATATTTGGGACAATAACGTTATATTAGATATGCCTAAGAAAATTAGAGAACTGAAAAATTTATTACTGCAATCCGGTTTTACATATAAACCGGCAAAGGGAAGTCATAGCAAATGGATACATCCAAAATTATCTAAAGCTATTATCATTGCTGGTAAAGATGGTAGTGATGCTAAACAATATTTAGAGAAGCAAGTTAATGAAGCAATAGTAGAATTGAATAAAATAGAAACAGAAGAAAAGGAGGAATCAGAGGAATGAAATATACAATTATTATTCAATGGTCTAAGGAAGATGAATGTTATGTAGTTTCATTACCAGATTTTACAGATGTCATGCAGCCTTGTACTCATGGAGACACTTATGAAGAGGCTTTAAAAAATGCCCAAGAAGTTTTAGAAATGCTGATTTCATCTTATTTAGAAGACGGACAACCAATACCTGAACCGCAAATTTTAGGAAAATCATTAACAGCAGCTTAATTTTTCATTAGTCCACGCAGGTGGACTTTATTTGTATAGCTGTGATTTATAATCGCCAAGGCTTTTTATTCCTATAAAAACTAAAACCAGTGAGTAACCGTAACCTACAAGAAACCCATTTAAACCGCGCCCGTGCTAGTCTTAGACAAGCATTATCTTGGTATGGATATCTCCGTAAATCTGGACAACTAGCCGCCAACCCAGAATTAGAAAATTTACTCAAACCGGAAATAGAAGCTTTAAATAACACATTGAGTAAATTAGATGCAAATGTGATTAGAATTGCGGCTTTTGGTTTAGTCAGTCGGGGAAAGTCAGCAGTATTAAACTCTTTAATAGGGGAAAAAATTCTGCAAACAGGACCTTTAAATGGTGTGACTCAATGGCCGCGTTCTGTGCGCTGGAAACCGGGGGATAAGGTATTAGTTGAATTAATAGATACCCCTGGTTTAGATGAAATTGCAGGAGAATCAAGGGCGGAAATGGCGCGAAATGTAGCCCGTCAAGCGGATTTAATTTTGTTTGTTGTTTCTGGGGACATTACTAAAACTGAATATCAAGGATTATGGGAATTACGTCAAGCTCAAAAACCCTTAATTTTAGTATTTAATAAAATTGATTTATATCCAGAAATTGACAGAAATGCAATTTACAAAAATCTGCAACAATTAGGGGCGGGAAATTCCCAAAATAATCCTTTATTACCAGATGAAATTGTCATGGTAGCCGCTGAACCTGCGCCCATGGAGGTGAGAGTAGAATATCCAAATGGAACTATTAATTATGAATGGGAAACACCACCTCCCCAGGTAGAGGAATTAAAGCAAACAATCTTGAATATATTAAACAGAGAAGGACGATCTCTTTTAGCTTTAAATGCACTAATTCAAGCTAGGGAATCTGAGGAAAATATCGCCCAAAAAACCATTGATATGCGGGAAAAAGAAGCAGAAGATATTATTTGGCGATTTACTCAATATAAGGCTTTAGTTATTGGTTTAAATCCTATTGCTTTTTTAGATATAATTGGCGGTTTTATTACTGATTTAGCCTTAATTCGTACCTTAGCTAAATTGTATGGTTTACCTATGACTAGTTATGAAGCTAGTAAATTATTAAAAACCATTTTATTTAGTTCCGGTGGTTTATTGTTGGGAGAAATCAGCAGTAGTTTAATATTAGGTTTAGGTAAAACTACCGCAGCCCTAACTAGTGGTGATAATCCATTTAACATTACCACTTTTACCAGCAGCGCCATTATTCAAGGAGGAATTGCTGGTTATGGTGCTTATACCGTCGGTAAAGCTGCAAAGTTATATCTAGAAAAAGGCTGTACTTGGGGACAGTTGGGCGCTAATACCGTCATTCAGGAGATTTTATCTCAAGTTGATAAAAACACTATTTTGTATCGCTTACAGCAAGAATTGGGCGGTAATTTTGGAGAATTTTGATCTTGAATTAATCAAAAATAATCAAAAAAAAGAAAATTTTTTTGTTGTGGGGATTGACTTGCGGTGCTAGGGGTGATATTGTGATAATGGGAGTGCGTCTTTTAATAAAAATTTTATCACCACTCCATTATATTAATATAGCACATCGCCGGCGATGTTGCAACTCCACCCCGAAAAAAAAATTTGCCCCCCCCCGACGCAAAGCTGAGAAATTGTGTAGAATTGCTGGGTGTAACGATGAACTGAGATAATGGATTTTAATCTGCAAGCGCCCTTTGTCCCTACGGGTGATCAACCACAAGCGATCGCTCAACTTTCTGCTAGTATTCAAAAAGGAAATCATTATCAAACATTACTTGGTGCGACAGGAACCGGGAAGACATTTTCCATAGCCGCAGTTATTGCTAAAGTGAATAAACCTACTCTAGTATTAGCACATAATAAGACATTAGCAGCCCAATTATGTAATGAACTGCGGGAGTTTTTTCCTGATAATGCAGTAGAGTATTTTGTTAGTTATTATGATTATTATCAACCCGAAGCATATCTACCGGTTACAGATACTTATATAGAGAAAACATCAGCAATTAATGAAGAAATAGATATGTTACGACATTCTGCTACCCGTTCGTTATTTGAACGTCGGGATGTAATTGTTGTTGCTTCAATTAGTTGTATTTATGGTTTAGGAATGCCGGCAGAATATTTAAAAGCTGCAATTCGATTACAAATAGGAATGGAAATTGATCCCCGGCAAATTTTACGAGATTTAACAGCAGTTCAATATAGTCGTAATGACATAGAAATGGGGAGGGGTAAATTCCGAGTTCGAGGTGATGTTTTAGAAATTTCTCCGGCTTACGAAGATAGAATTATTCGCGTCGAATTTTTTGGTGATGAAATTGACGCAATCAGATATATAGATCCTGTCAGCGGTGAAATTATTGGTAATTTAGAAGTAGTAAATATTTATCCTGCGCGTCACTTTGTTACTCCCAAAGAAAGAGTAGAAATAGCTTGTGAAGATATCGCTAGAGAACTAAAACAGCAAAAATTAATATTAGAAGAAACGGGGAAATTAGTTGAAGCGCAACGTATTGATCAACGCACCCGTTATGATTTAGAAATGTTAAGAGAGGTGGGATATTGTAACGGAGTAGAAAATTATTCTCGTCATTTAGCCGGAAGACAAGCAGGAGAACCACCAGAATGTTTAATTGATTATTTTCCCAAAGATTGGTTATTAGTTATAGATGAATCTCATGTTACCGTTCCCCAAATTCGGGGAATGTATAACGGAGATCAAGCGAGGAAAAAAGTATTAATAGATCATGGTTTTCGACTTCCGAGTGCTGCGGATAATCGTCCTTTAAAGGCAGAAGAATTTTGGCAAAAAGTCAATCAATGTATTTTTGTTTCTGCGACTCCAGGAAATTGGGAATTAGAGATTTCTGAAGATCAGATTATCGAACAAGTAATTAGACCGACGGGAGTAATTGATCCAGAAATATTTGTGCGGCCAACGGAGGGACAAATTGATGATTTATTAGGAGAAATAAAAGATCGAGTTGACCGTCAGGAAAGAACCTTAATTACAACATTAACTAAACGTATGGCTGAAGATTTAACTGAATATTTAGAAGCAAGGGGAATTAAAATTAGATATTTGCATTCAGAAATTAATTCTATTCAACGGATAGAAATTTTACAAGATTTACAAAATGGTGTTTTTGATGTCTTAGTTGGTGTAAACTTGTTACGGGAGGGTTTAGATTTACCAGAAGTTTCTCTAGTTGCAATTATGGACGCAGATAAAGAAGGATTTTTGAGAACAGAACGTTCTTTAATTCAAACTATTGGACGCGCAGCACGTCATGTTAAAGGAAAAGCCATTTTATATGCTGATAAATTAACAGATAGTATGATTAAAGCTATTGATGAAACTGATAGAAGAAGGGGGATTCAAATGGCTTATAATGAACTGCATGGAATCATACCGCAGCCGATTAAGAAGAAGTCGAGTAATGCTATTTTATCATTTTTAGATGCTTCTCGGCGTTTAAATGCTGGTGATTTAAAAATAGTTGATGAACATTTAGATGAATTATCTTTGGAAGATATTCCTGAGTTAATTATCTTATTAGAAAAACAGATGAAAGAAGCAGCGAAGAAGATGGAATTTGAAGAGGCTGCAAAATTACGCGATCGCATTAAGCATTTAAGAGATAAAATGTTAGGACGTTAATATATGGTATTTGTGATTTGTGTAAATATTTTTTTAACGAACCACAGAGAACACAGAGAACGCAGAGGAAGAGCGGAGGAGGGGATGTTTTGTGGTGACAACGAAGCACCAATATTAAAGCTAAAGCGCAAATGAATAGCAGTAGGAACTTTATTAAAGAATGTAACTTTATCTAATTCCATTTCCGTAAATTTTTATGAACCACTGCTAAATACCACATATAGTCATCAATTTTGTACTCGTCCGCAGCTTTGAGAATATATTCCCGTGCTAAGTCTAAATTATTCTCAGCTTCATAATATAAACCCAAATAGAGATGACTGTAAAAGTTACCCTTTAATCCTGATAATTTTCCCACATTCAAAACATCATCTTTGGAACAATTACCAGCAAAGAAATCATATATAACTCTCATAATTTTCCGAGAATCATTTTTCACAGGTAATAGAGAATTACGTGCTTCCGTAACTCCAGATAATCTAGCCATACAAAGATACCGCCAAACGGTTTCCTCCACATCTTGAGAATTGACAGTTAAATCAATTTCAAACTGTTTAGCACCCTGAGAAAATCGTTCAGCATAATAATAAGATAAACCCCGTTGCCAAAGATAAGGAGTAATGTGAAAATCTAAATTTTCCGCAGTATCAAAATCTTGAATTGATTCCTGAATTTTCCCTAACTTAAAATAGACCATACCTCGACGAATATAACTATGAGGATGATTTGGCTGACGATTAATAGTATGATTCCATTCCTCTAGTTGATCTTGTAAAGAATTAATAAAAAACATATTAATAAGTAATTTTCTTCTTCTGTGTTCTCTGTGTTCTCTGTGGTTCGTTAAAAAAAATTAACTCCACCCTGCGGTACTAGCTTATAATACACCTTGTACCTGCATATTCAAAGGGGAATAGATGACAATTAAGCGGTTGCTGTTAATAGTGCTAACGCTATTAGTGATTATGTTGTCAGGTTTATCTTTATTAAGTAGCTGGCAAAAACCTCAATTCCAAAGTCGTCTAGAATTGTACCAGACTAATATAGTTTTACAAGCCCAAGCATGGCAACCAGAAGATAGTAGTGATTATAGCATTCAAACAATTCAGGAATCTATTATTGGCGAAAATCCCTTAGAAAGCGCGACCAAGCAATATCAAGAAGCTAGTGAATCTATCAAAACTAGTTTACAGGTAACTAAAAATAAGTTAACGAAACTCCAATTTTCAGTAACTACTTCTATTTCCGCAGAAGAGAAAAGTTTACAAAACTTAATCCAGGAAGAGGAGAAATTGTTAGCGGAAGTAGACTTACGACTGGGAATTTTGCAAGCACAGGAACAAGAAACAGATAAAGCTATCAAAACCTGGAGTAATCTACAGCAATACTCAGATATTAACCCCAAATATCCAGAAACCGCTGAAACATTAACCGGAATGTGGAGTAAACCTCCGCGTTTATTCCCCAAAGCTGAAAAACTGATTCAACAAAACCTCAATGGTTGGTTTCGGGATACAGCCTTAGTGCAATTATATAGACTTCAACAACGTCAAGAAGCGTTATCAGCTTTAGAAATTGCCCAACAAGAGGCTGCAACCCAAGCGTTGTTCAAATTAGGAATAATTGCGACTATTCCCAGCTTAACAGCTTTAATAGGGACAATTCTGCTCATTTTCTTATTGACTCAACGCTTACTCAAAGGTCGAGAATCCCTATTAGCTAGAAATGGTGATTTACTTTGGTCAACTCCTTGGAATTGGGAAATAATTATTCAGGTTTTTGTCCTTGGTTTCTTTTTAATGGGGCAATTATTTATACCAGAATTATTATCTATTTTGCCTATTCCCCGTGGTACAGGTAATGTAAGAGTTGAAGCTTTGACAGTTTTAGTCAGTTATGTGTTAGTTGCTTTAGGTTGTTTGTCAGTGCTGTATTTTTCTATCAAGCGTTTTTTCCCCCTTCCTCCCAACTGGTTTCGCTTTAATTTCTTTAGTAATTGGTTTTGGTGGGGAATAGGTGGATATTGTACAGCTTTACCCATTGTCGTTATCGTATCGTTAATTAACCAAAAATTATGGCAAGGACAGGGGGGAAGTAACCCACTATTGCAAATGGCGCTAGAAAGTCGAGATCATACTGCATTGGGGATATTTTTCTTTACCGCAGCTATAGCAGCACCGGTTTTTGAAGAATTTCTATTTCGCGGGTTTTTATTACCATCTATGACGCGCTATACTTCCGTATGGGGGGCAATTTTCACCAGCGCACTGTTATTTGCTGCTGCTCACCTCAGTTTATCAGAAATACTACCGTTGACAGCATTGGGAATAGTATTGGGAGTAGTTTACACGAGAACACGCAACTTATTAGCCTCCATGTTCCTCCATAGTCTTTGGAATAGCGGCACATTAATCAGTTTGTTTATTCTAGGTAGTAATAACTAAGTGAATGTCAGATAATAGGTAAAGACAATTCATGAAGTTATCAATAATCCTTCCTAAGCTATGACGCGGCTAAATTGTACAATCCTAATATGGCTAAATCTTGTGGTGCGGGCATCTTGCCCGCTATGATTATACTTAAATGCAGAACAGCTTAGTCAGGGATAATACGAATTTTATATGCAGATGCACAGAATAATAATCACTCGTACAACTTCATCTTAATTTGGTATTAAGGATGAGGTAAAAACTAACCACTTGAGGATATAAAGGAATAAGAAATTAAGTCCTTAACTGCTTGTTCAAAAATCATCCGGATCTGACAAAAATAGATAGGTATAAAAATCTATATCGTCCTAGCAATACTTTTTTCAAGGTTAATCATTGCCGGGTATTGGTAAATGTGATATGATAAGGCAATATTTATTTTTTTTTTGCCAAATTTGCTATATTTTATGATTATTTGAATCATACAGGAGTCATGTTTAAAAAAGTAATTATCTAATTATCAATGATCAATTCCGTAAATTTTATAATTTAGACATGAAGGAGAATAGCTAAATATGACTAATGTTAACCCTTCCTATGCTACAAAACAACTGTTAGCTGGTTATGCGGGAATTGTTTTTGGTGGTTTTGGTTTGCATAAATTTATTCTTGGTTACACATCAGAAGGTTTTATTATGTTGGTAATTTCCGTTGTTGGTGGCTCCCTTACCTATGGATTTACATTAATAATAATGCAACTGGTCGGTTTGATTGAAGCCATGATTTACTTAAATAAACCTCATGAAGAATTTATTAATACCTACTTTGTAAATAAACAAGGTTGGTTTTAGGATTTTTTATCAAGTAAATTGATATGCAAATTCTCAAACATAAACATAAGCACTTACTCATCCTGCTAATGATGAGTATGGGGTATTTTAGTGTAGTATCAGATTGGGAAATAAATTATTTTTGGAAAAGCCTGATTTTGATGTTGCCATTACAGTTAACGGCTATAATTTACACTACCAGGACAAAACTATGATGTTTGGGATGAAGATATTTTGGGGATTTTTGTCGAGAAGTTAGGATATAAAAAAACTTAATATTTTTTCCCTCGCCTGAAGTGCAGATTTTCGCCTAATCTCAAGGTAGAGACACTGGTTGTGAAGTGTCGAACCCAGAAGAGTGAATGTAAAAACCTATCATGCAACTAACCCCAAAAACTGAACTACTGGTCCTGGAATCTACTCCCTCCCAAAAAATACTAACTAGCGAGAAAATTATTTTAGACGTTGGGGGGATGAAGTGTGGTGGATGCGTTAATGCAGTAGAAAAACAGCTTATTCAGCATCTAGGAGTTAAAAGCGTCTGTGTTAACTTAACAACGGAAGTTGCAGTAGTAGAAATAGAACCTGGTGCTGTAGATGCAGATACACTGATTCAGGGGTTAACAGCCACAGGATTTCCCAGTCAACTACGTACAGCTAAAAGTGCTGGTGATCAATCTGCTGTTTCCCCCAACCCCGCCTCAAGACAGCGCCAAGAAATGCAGTCTATAATTAGACAGTTAGTAGTGGCTGGCTTGTTACTATTTTTATCAGGAATTGGCCATTTTGGTAATATTGGTGCAATTTTACCTATTTTAAATAACATCTGGTTTCATTGTGGACTAGCTACCATAGCAATTATTATTCCTGGTAGACCAATTTTAGTGGAAGGCTGGTTAGGTTGGCGACGGGGTGCGCCCAATATGAATACCCTGATTGGTTTGGGAACGCTTACAGCTTATATTGCCAGTTTAGTAGCTCTATTGTTTCCCCAAATGGGGTGGGAATGCTTTTTTGATGAACCAGTAATGATGCTAGGTTTTATTCTTTTGGGGAGAACCTTAGAAAAACAAGCTAGACTCCGCGCGGCTAAAGCATTTCGCCAATTATTAGCCCTTTCTCCGCAAACAGCCCGGTTAATTATTAACCCAGAACCAGAAAAATTAATTGCTGGTGCAAATATTATCGAAATTCCGGCGGAACAGGTGCGGGTAGGTGAATGGTTACAGGTGCTACCAGGTGATAAAATTCCCGTTGATGGTGAGGTTCGTTTTGGACAAACTACCATAGATGAATCAATGTTAACCGGGGAATCAGTACCCGTAATTAAACAACCAGGAGATATTGTCACTGGGGGAACTTTAAATCAGTCAGGAGCGATCGCTATTCAAGCCACCCGCACAGGTGATGATACTACTCTAGCCCAAATCGTGGCTTTAGTAGAAGCGGCCCAAACTCGTAAAGCTCCAGTGCAGAAATTAGCGGATACGGTGGCTGGTTATTTTACCTACGGTGTCTTAGCAGCGGCTTTTTTCACCTTTGGATTTTGGTATTTGTGGGGAACTCACTTATGGACAGATGTTACCATGTCTGGGACAATGGAAATGGCTCACAATATGGGACATCATCCCCAGCATTTAGTCCCCCATACTGAGTATTATTCACTATTAATTAGTTTAAAATTAGCGATCGCTGTCATGGTAGTTGCTTGTCCCTGTGCTTTAGGACTAGCTACCCCCACAGCTATTCTGGTGGGTACTGGTGTAGGTGCAGAAAGGGGATTATTAATTAAAGGTGGTGATGTTTTAGAAAAAGTTCATAAATTAGACACTATAGTTTTTGATAAAACCGGAACTCTGACCACAGGTAAACCCACGGTGACAGATTGTATATCTATTACCGAATCAGCTTTAGAAATATCATTAATTCAACTAGCAGCGGCGGTAGAAAGCGGCACTTATCATCCCCTAGCTACAGCCATCCAAGAAGAGGCCAAACGCCAATATCTAACTATTCCCAATGCTGTAGACTTCCATACTGAACCTGGTATGGGTGTGTCCGCTGTTGTGGAGGGTAAAAATGTGCTTTTAGGTAACTGGGAATGGTTTAATTATCACCAAATTGATATTAACGAAACAGCACAACAACAGGGAAATAAATTAGCCAAAGCGGGAAAAACTGTCATAGGTGTGGCTGTAGATGGGATTTTAACCGGATTAATTGCTGTGAGTGATACCCTTAGACCAGATGCTCAAACCGCAGTAGATAAATTACATCAGATGGGTTTGCGCGTGATGTTGCTTAGTGGTGATAGAATGGAAGCAGCCACAGCGATCGCTAAACAACTAGGAATAAATAACACTGATGTGATAGCAGGTATCCCTCCAGCCCAAAAAGCTGCCATGATTCAATCTCTTCAGTCTGGGAAAAGCAAATCATTCGTCGCTATGGTCGGAGACGGTATTAATGATGCTCCAGCTTTATCACAGGCCGATGTAGGCATCGCTTTACATTCTGGCACAGATGTCGCTATGGAAACCGCCGAAATTATTTTAATGCGAAATTCTCTGATTGATGTTGTCAAAGCCATTCACCTCAGTCGAGCGACTTTTAATACTATTCGCCAAAATTTATTTTGGGCTTTTGCTTATAATACAATAGGTATTCCCTTAGCTGCTGGTGTACTATTACCTAGCTGGGGTTTTAATCTTGGTCCGTCCAGTGCAGCAGCACTAATGGCCTTTAGTTCTGTCAGTGTTGTCACTAATTCAATTTTTTTAAGGAGGTTGGCTCTAAACCGATAGCCACTGTGGCCTAGTCACAATTGACGTTAAATTAAAAGATACCAAAATTCTCAAACTTTTCTAGAGGCTTCAATTCCCAGGTTTTTAGCGTAATTTCTCATCAAAAACAGGCAAAATGAAAATAGCGATTAGTGGTGCAACAGGATTTGTGGGTAGTCGGCTAGTAGAAAGACTATACACCGAAGGTCATAAAGTAATTGTATTAACACGGAATGTCACATCTGCCCAAAAGGTTTTTCCGGCTTCAGCTTTTCCTAATTTAGAAATTATTGCCTATACCCCCACCGTATCAGGTTCGTGGCAAGATGCTATAATAGGTTGTGATGGAGTAGTGAATTTAGCCGGAGAACCCATTGCGGAAGAACGGTGGACACCAGAACGGAAACAGGAACTTCTCAACAGTCGCAAACTGAGTACAGAGAAAATTGTCGCAGCCATAACTAAAATCAATCCTCGACCAACTGTATTAGTTAATGCTTCTGCTATTGGTTATTACGGAACTAGCGAAACAGCAACCTTTGATGAAAATAGTCCCCCTGGTCAAGATTTTCTCTCCCAAGTCTGCAAAGAATGGGAAAAAGAAGCTGAGAAAGTTAAAGATACTGGTGTCCGTTTAGTGATTTTGCGTTTAGGCATTGTTTTAGGGAATGGTGGTGCTTTAGGGAAAATGATTACCCCTTTTAAACTCTTTGCTGGTGGACCCATTGGTAGTGGTCGTCAGTGGTTTTCCTGGATTCATTTAGATGATATTGTCAGTTTAATTATCCAAGCTTTAACCCAACCCACAATGAGCGGAGTATATAATGCTACTGCTCCCCATCCCGTGCGGATGACAGAATTAAGCACAACTATGGGTCAAGTGATGAATCGTCCTTCCTGGTTACCTGTACCTGCTTTTGCTTTAGAAGCGATGTTAGGAGATGGAGCAAAAGTGGTATTAGAAGGGCAGCAAGTCTTACCCCAACGGACTTTAGCATCAGGTTTTCAGTATCAGTATCCTAACTTACAACCAGCATTAACACAGATTCTTAAATAGTCGTAAGTTTACCAATGGCTGATGTTAACTTAGTTATATTATTAACAGTCCTAAGCTGTTGTGGTGCGGGCATCTTGCCCGCTGTAATTATATATATAAACTAAATGCAGTACAGTTGATGACTAGCTGCTAATCTTGCTATGGCAAATCACTTGATTTTTTTGCTACAGACCAGGATCGAATTTGACCTAAAGTTACGGTAATTCTGTCACTAACATAGTTCATCTCTTTTTTCTAGTTTATAGCACTTGGCAGATTAGCAGATTAGGACAATTCATTTTTTGTCAATTTTTTAGACACCCAGCTAATAATACCACTCAGCAAAGCCCCTCCCATGAGGATGCCAATAGCAGGGTTAAATAATGGTATCCACAGTTTATGCCATAAATCCAAACCAAGGTTGATTCCCGAAGCATCACCAATCACAGCAATAACAAGCCACGCGAAACCTAAAATCACAAGGAAAACATCAGCAACAAGGATGAAGTTAAGCCAGTTTAATAATTTGTCTTTCATTTTTATTGGTAATTAGTGATTGGTAATTAGTGATTGGTGATTGGTGATTGGTAAAGAGTTAATTGTCCTTAATCAAATATCCATGATTTAACCTTGGCTAAATTTTGCCAATCAGGTTTTCTAGTGAAACCATCTTCAATACTATTTTTAACTTCTTCTTGCCATTCTTCATTGACAAATATTAACTGTTTTGCAAACTCAATGTGTTCCCGCAAACCTTTTTGACCTGTTTCCAGCATAGCTAAAGCGAGATTAATTCTTGCTTGTGGGTCTTGGGGATTAAGTTTCACCGCTTTATTGGCGGCTTTAAAAGCCAGTGAACCCTTGTTATCAAGGAGATATAACCAAGCTAGACAAATCCAAGCTGAACTAGCTTTAGGAGAGCGATCGCATACCTCTTTAAATACAGGAATTAGAGATTCTACAGATTCTCCAGCTTTATACCGTTCTAAACCTGTATCAAATAGGGAATCAATTGTATTAGTCATTTGTTAGTTGTCAGTTGTCAGTTGTCAGTTGTCAGTTGTCAGTTGTTATTAGCAACCAATAACTGACAAACCTGTCTAAATATTACACACCGAAAGATTTACCGCAACCGCAAGTTTGGACAGCGTTGGGGTTAGTGAATTGGAAACCACCACCAATCATGGCATCGCTATAATCGAGCATGAGACCATAAAGGTAAAGTAAACTTTTGCGATCGCTGATAATTTTGAAGCCATCATAATCAAAAACCTCATCATCGGGGGTAATCTTGCTGATATCCTCAAAATCCATTATATAAGACATTCCCGAACAACCACCTTGTCTAACTCCCACCCGTAGACATAAATCTTTTCCTTGTTTGTCTTGAAGAGACTTAACTTGACGCAATGCAGTTTCAGATAACAGAATTGAGCGTTGTTGAGTTTGAGTGGCTTGTGTCATGGATGATTAACTCCTGAACTGATTTGATCAATACTCTAGCAGGGGTTTTAGTACCTCTGGGGTTATGGATGTTTTTGTATTCATTTTAGCGACATGAGGATAGGAAAACAGCATCAGAAGATGGGAACATGAGAACATGGGTAGAAGATGATCAATTATTCTTGCCCTCTTCCCCGTTGCCTGTTTCTGAGCAACCCAGAATTTTTATTCTAGAATTGAAGGCTAATTAACAGTAACTCAAAAGCTAACAATTAATAACAATTAAGCACTTATGCTTTCTATGCAAAGTCACACCTCTATGGTAACAATATTGGAATTTTGTTGTAAAATATCTTTATGCTACTAGGATTCAAGACAGAACTCAAGGTAAACAAGCAACAAAAACTACTACTGGCACAGCACGCAGGAGTAGCTAGACACGCTTGGAATCAAGGTTTAGCATTGTGTCAACAGGTTATCATACATAACAAACTTAATCCTGAAGATAAAATTAAATTTCCTACAGCCATAGATTTACATAAATGGCTAGTAGCATCAGTTAAAAGTCAATGTCAATGGTATTATGAAGTATCTAAATGCGCTCCTCAATACGCATTAAGATATTTATCAGAGGCCTTTAAATCTTTTTTCAAGAAAAACACAGGATTTCCTAAATTCAAGAAAAAAGGTAAACATGATTCTTTTACTTTAGATGGTGCAATTCACATTGAGCAGAAAAAAGTAAAAGTTCCTGTCATTGGTTGGCTAAAAACTTATGAAGTTCTCCCCTTTGGATATCAACCCAAATCAGTCACAATTAGCAAACAAGCTGACAAGTGGTTTGTATCTTGGAAAATAGAAGTAGAAACCAGTCAAAACCCTAAAAAACAAGAGTGTGTGGGAGTTGACTTAGGTATAAATCATTTAGCAATGTTATCAACAGGAGAAGTATTTGATGGCTTAAAAAGCTATAAAAAGTATGAATCTAAACTGGCAAGAATGCAATATTTAAATCGGCATAAAAAAGTCGGTTCTAATAATTATATAAAATCCCAAATCAAAATAGCAAGACTACACCAAAAAATAGCTAACATGAGAAAAGATACATTACACAAAATCACTACTTATATCAGCAAAAACCACGCGGTAATAGGGATAGAAGATTTGAATGTGTCTGGAATGTTAGCAAATGGTAAGTTATCAAAAGCTATTGCTGATATGGGCTTTTATGAATTTAGGAGGCAGCTAGAATACAAAACTCAACTATATGGCAGTAAGTTAGTAGTTGTGGATAGATTTTATCCCAGTAGTAAAACTTGCTCCAGTTGTGGAGAAAAAAAATCATCACTGTCATTATCTCAAAGAGTGTTTAAATGTGAGAAATGCGGTTTTGAGTGTGATAGAGATGTAAACGCTGCAATTAATTTGAAACAAGAAGCGGTTAGATTAACCGTGTTAGCCTGTGGACTAGATAGTGCCGACACTTCTAGGATGAAGCAGGAAGAAAAAGCAGACTTTTGTTAGCACTAGTTAGCTTTTTTGGATCGGATTAGGTATGTTTAATGATTAACCATTCCCAAAAGTCGCTCTTCTCGTCGCTTTGTTTTGACTCATTTATTCTATGACAAGTTTTAATCGCTCTACCAGTCGTCGGTTGCAGAAATTAACCCAGATTCCTTCTGTATGGGAGGGCGATCGCCGTCCATTGTCATCACCACACAGCCCAGCCGACCCAGAGTCCAAAGGAGAATGTATTATCTGGGTGGATGCCTCAGAAGGTATAGTTAGAGGCATGGACATGGTAGATCCCAGTCTGGGACCTGAAGCCATTGTGCGGACATTAATGCGGGCAATAGAACATCCACAAAGTCCGGCCAAGCCCGCTAGACCCCAAAGAATCGTTGTACGGGATCGAGAAATTCAATTTTACTTGCGGGGTGTGTTGCAAGATTTAGGTATTGCTATTGACTATGTACCCGAATTACCAATAATTGATGAACTTTTTCGCTCTTTTGCGGAAATCGTTGACGGACAAACTCCTGATTTACCGCCCAAATATGCCAAGCTCCTCCATGATAAAGCCTTAGAAGTCTGGCAAGCTGCTCCTTGGAACTTTTTAGAGGAACAGCAAATTTTATCAATAGAAATTAATCAATGGGATGTAGACAAACTCTATGCCTCTGTCATGGGAATGTTAGGAATTGAGTATGGAATTTTGTTTTATCGTTCTGAGGATTCCCTGAAGCGGTTTCGGGCTGCCGTTATAGCTGATGATGATGAAACAAATCGAAATTTAGAGGCAGCCTTCCTCAAACAAGATTGTTTATTTCTCACTTTTGATTCTGTAGATGATAACGACGATGATGATCTAGGTGATTTGGCGGATATGCCTGATTCAGAAATTGAACCTACTTTCGGGAATATTCACCCGTTAGAAGGGCTACGTTCGGTTTTGTATGAAGAAGAAGCGCTACTAACTTTTGTCGCTTTAGAAAGTTTACTGCGGTTTGTGCGTGATTACCGTCGTCAATTATCTCAGGAAGATGGTCTCACTCTGGGCCAACGTTATCGAATTTCCTTACCAGAAACCGATGGAAATCGTAAATCCTTAACTGTCGCTGTTTCTACAATGCCAGAATTGACAGCAGAACTAGAAGAAATGGCTGGTTTGGATGAAGATGAAGAAGATGAAGAAGATGATTCTATATTTGAAGCCTTAAGAGACGATTTGATTCCAGAAGATGCGTTTATGAGTCTAGGTGTGTTATCCTGGAAAACATTAGATCACCTACGTCAAGGTGCTAACCACCAAGCAGGGGGTGAATTTGAGCCTGTGGGGGATGGTTTACCTGTGATTGTGATTCAAACCTCTCGTCCTAAAGCTAAGGGGATTATTAAAAATATTCAAGAGGCTGGAGGACTGAACGCAATTTGTTTCCATACTGTTACTGATCCGATAGATGATAATCTCTATGACTTGGGTTTATTGCAAACACGTAATCATGAATTATTTCTGTTTGGGCAATTTTTAGATGATGACCCAGTGCATATAGAGGCTAAGAGAAAATGGCATCAGCGATGTCAAAATACTCAGGGTCATTGTGGTTTAATTATTGCTAAGGGATTGACTGGCTCAACTCGTGGTAATCCCCAATTAGGAGATATGATGGCTCTATTGGAAGCTCATGTACTTTCCGCTGCTGAGTTGACCTTGGAGACAGTTGACTAAATAGAAAACCTAATTACCTTGGCTACAGCTATAAAAATCCGGTCGCTTCAGTGTTTGAATTGTGGAAATGAACAGGACCTAGATGGAAATGTTGGGTATTGCCACGACTCTAACACAGAGACAGAGCAAAATCAACGGTTATATTATTCTACGAAGTGTCAAGAATCACCGAGGCTTCTGCCCGGTGAATATATCAATTGAATATCTTTAATAAAATTAATTTTTTTGTTACTTTGTTAATTCAGACTTACTCTGATAGTATCATTTTTGTTTTGAGTTCCCAGACTCTTGAAATCAAGTTAACATACAGCTAAGTGCATGATAATGACAAATAAAAAATGGGCCGTTAAACGGATAACAGTTAATCTAGCAACACAAGAAGCAGAGAAACTAGAAAAATATTGTCAACAGACAGGGAGACCAGCAACAGATGTAATTCGGGAACTAATTAGAAGTTTACCCCAAGGGGAAGAAGTGGCAAACAATTAATAATTGCCAATTAATAATTCCCAGCAAATTCCCACACTAATTCAGTTACAATTTGTAAAGAGATTGAACAAGGAACGAGGGAATGCGCGTTGCAATTGTAGGTGCGGGACTTGCTGGGTTATCAACTGCGGTAGACTTAGTAGATAGGGGCTGTGAAGTAGAAATTTTCGAGTCTCGTCCCTTTGTGGGTGGCAAAGTCAGCAGTTGGGTAGATAATGATGGCAATCATATTGAAATGGGGCTGCACGTATTTTTCGGCTGCTACTACAATCTGTTTGCATTAATGGAGAAGGTTGGTGCTGGAGAAAACTTACTCATCAAAGAACATAGTCATACTTTTATTAATAAAGGCGGAAAAACAGGAGCTTTAGATTTTCGCTTTTTCACGGGTGCGCCTTTAAATGGATTAAAGGCGTTTTTCACAACTTCTCAACTGTCTTTACAGGATAAACTACAAAATGCGATCGCTTTGGGTACTAGCCCAATAGTACAGGGTTTAGTAGACTTTGACGGAGCAATGAAAACTATCCGCAAATTAGATAAAATCAGCTTTTCTGATTGGTTTTATAGTCACGGAGGCAGTAAAGGTAGTATTAAACGCCTATGGAATCCTATTGCTTATGCACTGGGATTTATAGATTGTGACAATATTTCTGCCCGGTGTATGTTGACAATTTTCCAGTTTTTTGCTGTCAGAACCGAAGCTTCAATTTTGCGAATGTTGGCGGGTTCACCTTCCGAATATTTACATAAACCTATTGTTAAATATTTAGAAGAAAGAGGCACAAAAATATACACTCGTCGTCAAGTGCGAGAAATTCGGTTTACTGATGTGGTTGGGGAAGCAGAAACCCGCGTAACTGGTATATTAGTTGCTCAAGGTGATACAGAGGAACTGATTACCGCTGATGCTTATCTTTGCGCTTGTGATGTTCCCGGAATTCAACGAGTTTTACCCCAGGCCTGGCGGAAATGGCCAGAATTTGATAACATTTATAAGTTAGATGCTGTCCCCGTCGCTACAGTGCAGCTACGTTTTGATGGTTGGGTGACAGAACTAGAAGATGAGGAAAAACGTAAACAGCTTTCCGCAGCCGTGGGAATAGACAATCTATTGTACACTGGTGATGCTGATTTTTCCTGTTTTGCTGATTTGGCTTTGACTAGCCCCGCAGATTATTATCGTCCTGGGGAAGGTTCATTATTACAATTGGTGTTAACACCGGGAGATCCTTTTATTAAACAAAGCAATGAAGCGATCGCTCACCACGTGCTTAAACAAGTCCATGAACTATTTCCTTCCGCAAGGGATTTAAACATGACTTGGTACAGTGTGGTTAAATTAGCTCAGTCTTTGTATAGAGAAGCACCGGGCATGGATGAATACCGTCCAGATCAAAAAACACCCATACCTAACTTTTTCTTAGCTGGAAGTTACACCCAACAGGATTATATTGATAGCATGGAAGGAGCAACAATTTCTGGACAACGTGCGGCCAAAGCAATTCTGGAAAGTTTGAAGAAGTAGGTAATGGGTAATGGGTAATGGGTAATGGGTAATAACAACTAACCGCAGACCAATCTAAAATCCTATGAGTGAATGGCTAGAACATAGTGTACAGGTAGAGGTAGAAGTTCCCATAGAATTAGCATGGGGGCTTTGGTCTGATTTAGAACAAATGCCTAAATGGATGAAATGGATTGATTCTGTGCAAATTCTCCCAGATAAACCGGAAATTTCTCTATGGAAACTGAAAACAGGTGGGTTAGAATTTACATGGAAATCCCGAATTACTAAAATAATTCCTCATCAAATTATTCAATGGGAGTCTGTGGATGGTTTACCAAATCAAGGAGCAATTCGCTTTTATGATCGCTATGATAATAGCATCGTGAAAATGACGGTTTCCTATGCAATTCCTGGCTTAATTGGTAAACTCATGGATAATTTGTTTTTAGGAAAGGTGGTAGAGTCCACAATTCAAGCGGATTTAGAAAGGTTTAAACAATACGCTTTGAATGTGAAGGACAATTAATGTAACCAAAGACGAGTAATTTTCTCTAATGCGGAAATTTCGTCTGCGGTCATTTGCCAACCTAAAGCACCAACATTTTGTTTAACTTGTGCTGCGGTTTTGACTCCAACAATGGGAATCACATTACCTTGAGCTATTAACCAGTTTAAGGATACTTGGGCAGGGGTGCGATGGTACTTTTCACCAATCTCTCGTAACAAAGATAACAATGGAGCGATTTTATTTAAACCATCTTGACTAAATCGCGGATCTATGCTTCTTGCACCTTGAGGTTTTTGGGAGGATATATACTTACCTGTGAGTAATCCTTGAGCTAGGGGACTATAAGCTAAAATAGTTACACCTAACTCACGGGCTGTTTGGTAAATACCGTTACCTTCTATTTGGCGCGTTATTAGTGAATAACGCACCTGATTTACAGCCAAAGGTACACCCTTAGCGGCTAATATCTGGTGTGCTTCTCGCATTTGAGCGGCTGAATAATTACTGACACCAACTGCCCCTATTCTACCTCGTTTGACTTCATCTGCCAGGGTATTCATGAGAGTTTCTTGACTCAAAAAGAACGCAAAAGGCCAATGAACTTGGTATAATTCAATTCTCTCAACTTGGAGACGTTGGAGACTGGCTGTTAAAGCTTCAGATACAGATTTACCCTGCCAACGCCAAGGTAAAGGTCCAAACTTGGTAGCAATTTGTACTTTTTGGTTGGTTTGTTTCATGAACCTGCCTAAAAATTCTTCCGAAAGTCCTAAACCGTAAACTTCCGCAGTATCAAAGAAAGTGACACCAGTATCTAAGGCGGTGTTAAAAGCAGCTTGTAACTCTTCTTCACCGTATTCATGACCATAATTCCAAAAGAGTTTGTCACCCCAAGCCCAAGTACCGATACAAAGAGGGGGAACAGCTAAACCATTTTTTCCTAAGGTGATAGTTTGCATTTGGGTAAAATTGAATTTATTTATATTTCTTTACTTTTTTAGTTTACCGTGATCAAAGTTAAGTCGTTGGATAATGGCAGTATGAATTATGTTTCGCGCTAAGACGCAAAGGCGCGAAGTTGAAGATTTTGATTGGGAAAATGCTATATTTTGTCAGGAATAGAAAAAATTACCTATGGACGATAATACATATCATAACCAAAACCAATCTCTGGTTTTACCCCGGGTGAATATTTTCACCATGTTCCGGCTAGGATTGTTTCAAATGGGGTTGAGTATGATGTCTATTTTGACTTTGGGGGTACTCAACCGAGTCATGATTCAGGAAATTGCCATTCCGGCTACATTGGTGGCTTTTGTGTTAGCATTGCCTTTGTTTGTGGCCCCAACCCGAATTTTATTTGGGCAAATGTCCGATGCTAGACCATTATGGGGATATCATCGCACAAGTTATGTATGGTTGGGAGCAGGAATATTTGCGATCGCTGCCTTTTGTGCGGTACAAGTAATATGGCGGTTAAATTCTGCTAATATGGGCGAAAGTTGGGTATGGACTAGCCAAACAATGGCTTGGACAGCGGTTTTAGGTTTAGTTTTCCTAGTCTACGGACTGGCCATTTGTGCTAGTGGTACGGCTTTTGCGGCTTTATTAGTTGATATTTCCGAAGCCGACAACCGTTCTCAAGTTGTCGGTATTGTTTGGTCAATGTTGATGGTAGGGATTATAGTTGGAGCTATTATCAGTTCTAGCTTATTAAACCAATTAAACGCTAATGCACCCATAGAAACTTTACAAGCTGCAATAAATCGCTTATTCCAGATTGTTCCCGGTATGGTTTTTTGTTTAGCAATTGTCGCTACTTTGGGGGTAGAAAAAAAATATTCTCGTTTTTTCCATCGTTCTACTCCAGAAAACCGGGAAGATAGTATTACCTTAGGTGGTGCTTGGAAAATTTTAACAGCTAGTCCCCAAACAGGTTTGTTTTTCACTTTTTTATTAGTGATGACTATTAGCTTGTTTATGCAAGATCCTATTCTAGAACCTTACGCAGGGGAAGTGTTTAAAATGCCTTTAGCGGAAAGTACCAAACTCAACGTTTTTTATGGAACGGGCATATTAATCTCCTATGGTATCACAGGTTTTTTGATTGTGCCTCGGTTGGGTAAACGCAAAACTATAAAATTAGGCTGTGTTTTAGTCGCATTTGCGGCTTTATTACTGGGTTTTTCGGGATTATCTGCCAATCCCTTGGAACTGAAATCAACTTTAGTTTTATTTGGTTTAGCGACTGGTGTTGTCACCACTGCGGCAGTTAGTCTGATGTTAGATTTGACAATTGCTGAAGCTGCCGGTACATTTATAGGTGCTTGGGGACTTGCTCAGTCTATATCTAGAGGAATTGCCATTGTCATTGGTGGTACTATTTTAGATGTGGGGCGCAAGTTGTTACCAGATAACTTAGTATTAGCTTATGGTTTGGTATTTGCTTTAGAAGCTTTGGGAATGTTGGTATCAATTGCTTTTTTGAATCGTGTCAATGTGGCAGAATTTCAAACTAATACCAAAAAGGCTTTAGCTTCTGTTCTCGAAAGTGATTTAGATTAATGGTAATGGGTAATTGGTAATTGGTAATTGGTAATTGAAAACCAACTGACAACGGACAACGGACAACTGACTAATAACAAATGAACGACTTTTGGAATACGATTTTAGAATTTGCTGAAACCACTACTATCAGAGTAGGAAAACAGTTAATGCAGGATTTTGGCAAAGTTCAAGCTACACAAAAACCTGATGGTAGTTTAGTGACAAAATCCGATAAATGGGCAGATCAAGAAATTAGAGATGCTATTGTTTCTACTTTCTCAGGTTACGGCATTTTGAGCGAAGAAAGTGATAACGTGCTGCAAGCAGGTCAAAGTTTTCCTGATAAAGAATGGTGTTGGGTAATTGATCCTTTAGATGGTACAACTAATTTCACCAGAGGACTTCCTATTTGGTCAATTTCTCTGGGTTTACTTTATCGAGGAACGCCGATTTTTGGCTATGTTTATGTGCCACCATTAAATCAAGCCTTTTACGGGTTTTGGGCGGGTTCATCGGGCTTAACAACGCCAACGGGAGCATTTTTAAATCATCATCCTATCCATACAAGTAAAGATATTCCTAGTAAAAACCACTTTTTTAATCTTTGTTCTCGCAGTACCGGCATTATTAAACCGGATTTTCCCTGTAAAATTCGGATGTTAGGGGTTGCTAGTTATAACTTTCTGACAGTCGCAACCGGTGCGGTTTTGGGGGGAATTGAAGCCACACCAAAGGTATGGGATATTGCAGCTGCTTGGGTAATTGTTCAAGCTGCTGGTGGTACATGGTTATCTCTCAATTCTGTGTCTTTTCCATTATCGCCGGGAATGGATTATAGCGATCGCTCTTTTCCGACCATGGTTGTGAGTAATTTAGGTTTAGTCCCCATTTTTACACCATTTCTCTCTCATCTCAAACTCTAAAATGTCTAGTTTGATTTTTGGAGATTTCTGGAATTTAGTACAATCATGGTAGCTACTATGGCTAAAATCAAAATTTTACAGGACAATAGATATTATAGCTTGTTATTATGGGAATTTTAGAAGGAGTAGAAGTATAGAAATAACAAATAACAAATAACAACTAACAAAATTATGAAAGGACTTTGGCTAGAAAGTAATCAATTACAATTACGTACTGATATTCCTATTCCTGAACCACCAGCGGGGGAGGCTTTAGTGCGGGTTTTGTGTGCGGGTATTTGTAATACTGATTTGGAATTAATTAAAGGTTATTATCCCTATACTGGCATTATTGGCCATGAATTTGTTGGTGTTGTAGAACAAGGTCCAGAACATTTAATTAATCAAAGAGTAGTGGGGGAAATTAATGCTGCTTGTGGTTATTGTCGCTTTTGTCGCAGTGGACAACCTACCCATTGCGAAAATCGGACGGTTTTAGGTATTGTGAACCGTAATGGTGCTTTTGCAGAATATCTATCTTTACCTATTGAAAATTTGCATATTGTACCGGAAAATGTCTCTACAGCAGCTGCAACTTTTACAGAACCCCTGGCCGCAGCTTTGGAAATTCAACAACAAATAACATTATGTGAAGATGATCGAGTATTAGTAGTTGGAGATGGTAAACTGGGTCAATTAATAGCCCAAACTTTAGCTTTAACTGGTTGTGATTTATTAGTAGTGGGAAGACATGAAGATAAATTACTAAATTTAGCAGCGAGAGGAATTAAAACCGCTTTGGCTAATAGTGTCAAGGATAGATATTTTGATGTTTCTATTGATTGTACAGGAAATCCAGAAGGTTTTAATACTGCCCGACGGGCTTTACGTCCTCGTGGTACATTGATATTAAAAAGCACCTATGCAGGAAATCTCAGTTTAGATGCTTCTGCTTTGGTGGTAGATGAAATTACTCTCATTGGTTCTCGTTGCGGTCCTTTTGTGCCAGCGTTAGAATTATTAGGGACCAAAAAGGTAAATGTACAATCTTTAATTCAGGGTATTTATCCCCTATCTCTTGGTTTAGAAGCTGTTGAAAAAGCTAAAACTAAAGGGGTTTTAAAAGTGTTGTTAGAGATGATTTGATAGATAATTGTCAGTTATTTTGTAGCTGTATTTGATAATGTTCATTATTTCTATGATCCAGTAGGTTCAGCTTGAGTAAGGTATACTTTATGCGGGCAAGATGCCCGCACCACAAGAGTTTTATCATTAATAATTAATATCTGTACTTGATAATATCGGGAATTGCTGTAAGTGCTGTATTTGATAATGTTCATTATTTCTATGATCCAGTAGGTTCAGCTTGAGTGAGGTATACTTTATGCGGGCAAGATGCCCGCACCACAAGAGTTTTATCATTAATAATTAATATCTGTACTTGATAATATCGGGAATTGCTGTAAGTGCTGTATTTGATAATGTTCATTATTTCTATGATCCAGTAGGTTCAGCTTGAGTAAGGTATACTTTATGCGGGCAAGATGCCCGCACCACAAGAGTTTTATCATTAATAATTAATATCTGTACTTGATAATATCGGGAATTGCTGTAAGTGCTGTATTTGATAATGTTGGGTAACATTATGTCAACCCAACCTACATATTAAATAAGGATTTAGAAGGAGAAAAAATCATGAATGTGATTGATAATCTTTACAACCAATTGCTGCTTCTGTACTAGCAATATATGGATTTACTGTACATTTAAGACGGTAATTATTGGTGAAAAATTGGCAATTATGACAGGGGATTTTGTGCATTTCTTGGGCAATTTTAACAGTTTCCTTTGTAGCTGTCCATAAATTCAAAAACACCATAATAATCATGGTCCAAGCTATGAAAAAGCAAATCGGAACTAAGAAAGGTTGTATCCCGTGAGTGAGGAAAGAGATAAAATTTAACATGACAATTGCTAAACTTGGTAAACTGAGGAGTTAAATCCCCGACTTCTGAAAAAATCGGGGGATTTGGAATTAATAAATGTTAAACTCCAGCATGACCTAATGCAATACCTGTTACCAACATTCCCAAAACTAAGAAAGGTTGGGCGCTGGCTTGATATTTGACATCATTAGCTATGGGGTCACGGAGGAAATACATATCTTGGAAAGTGATTTGGGGGATAATTAATAATACGAGAATAGCTGCATATAAATTCTCGTGAATACTGACCAAATAACCAGCAACCAAACCTTGAAATAAATCAATCATGACCACACAAATTAAGGCCGCAGTTTGTACCCCAAACATAACTGGTAATGATTGTAAACCTAATTGGCGATCGCCTTCCACACTTTTAAAATCATTAACAATGGCAATACCCAAACCTGCCAAACTATAGAACAGAGTCAGAACGACAATTTTCCAATTCAATTCACCAAATAAAGCATGACCGGCCCACCAAGGTAAAGCGATATAACTAGCGCCTAAAGCATAATTTCCTAACCAACCATTTTGTTTTAACTTTAATGGAGGTGCAGAATAGATATAAGCAATGAAAGTACCAAAAACAGACAACATTAAAACAGTAGGAAATGGATGATTTGCCCATAAATCCAAAGTATAAGCTACCCCATATCCTAATAATAGTAAAACAATGATTTGGCTAATTACTTGCTTTTCGGAAATTGCCCCGGAAGGAATAGGTCTGTAAGGTTCATTAATAGCGTCAATGTCCCGGTCATAATAATCATTGATAGTTTGAGTATAACCGGTTAATAAAGGACCAGAAAGCAGCATACAAAGGGCTGATTTGAGAACATTTTCTAGAGTCCAAGTGTAATTACCAGCAGAAGCCGCACCACAGACCACACCCCAAATTAGGGGAATCCAAGTAATCGGTTTCATCAATTGTAAGCGAATTTTCCAAATAGAAGTTTCCCCTGGACTTGCACCTTTCATTCCTAGTAATTGCCGAGTTTTGGCATTACGGTCTTCCGTTGTTGTTACTTCTTGATTTGTAGATTCTCCAACTACCCCATTTGCTTGAGGATTTGGATTAATAGAATTTGATTCGGACATAAGGTGTAATGGTAATTGGTAATTGGTAATTGGTAATTGGTAATAGGCAAAATTGGTTGTATCAATTTCTTTTACCTATTACCCATAACCTAAAAAGAAATTATCAAATAACTGTTTTGAAACTTTGCCCCAGTCACAGGTTTACCACTTAAAGCAGGAGGGAGGAAGATATTGCGTCTTTGATCTCCGGCTTCTACCGTGACTTCTGGACCGTACTGAGTAAGTTTAACTTGTTTTTTGTCAAAACCAGGTAAAAAGAGACGTACTTGGCGATTATGTACATCAATTTCTATTGGTTGATTAGCTTGTAATGCTTGCTCAACAAAATTGGGTAAAGCATTAATTAGAGGTTGCCATTCACCATTAGATACATCAGGAACTATACTCACAGGTAGAGGTGCAAATTCCGAGGTTAGATGAGTATTTTCCCCTCCAGCTACTAAAATTAACCCACCAATAGTTAGACCAACTTGTTGAGCGCTTCCCCAAAGATAGCGCGAATTTGCCACATCAATTGAGTCTGATGTTGTCACCAGAAAAGCAGCGACACGCTGGGGATTAGCCACAGCGGCTTTACCTTGTTCGAGAAAACCATTAACTTGGTTAGTAGGTTGAGCGAAATTATCAGCAGTCCAATTAACATTAAAAAGACTACTAATTAAAGGTTGAAGAAAGGGAGATTCTGTAATTGTTTTCCCCAAATCAGAGTTAATAAACAATTGCCGAAATCGTCTCACGTACCAACTCAAAGATTCTGGCATTCCTAACATTCGCAAGGTGGAATCATCTCCGGTGCCATCATAGATAATCGCGTCATATTTGCCACTGGCATCATATTCACGCAGGGCATTGAGCGCGAGAGCGTGATCCATACCTGGTAATGCTACTAATTCTTGCCCGTAAACTTCTTTAAAAATCGGTGTACGCAGGTATTGAGCCTCTAGTTTTTTCATCTCGTCCCAATTGCGTTCTAGCAGTACAGATGCTGTAAACTGTACTGCTTGGAGATTGGGAGAGATTTCCTGGGGGTCAGGAGTCAGAGCCGTATTGAGTAGAATTGGCAATGTTGGATCTGCTAGTCCTGCTAAGAGTACCCTTTTACCTTGTGTTGCCAAACTAATGGCTGCGGCGATCGCTATCTTACTGCGATAGATGCCGTTTTTGCCCAAAAATGTCAGTATCAAGGCCATTACTCAATTTCCAAATCGCCTATCTTGTCAATTACAACTTAGCACTCAACCAATCTTTTTAGCTTCTGCTGTGAGTTATTTTGATTAAGCTGGTTTGATTTCATCGGCAAAAAACCAGGTAGAGAAGTTATCGTCAAACTTCACCACCACGCCAATTCCTGCCCCGTCAGTGACTTTGTAGCCTTCGATAATGCCGATTTTTCCCAGTTTTTGAGCGATAGTAGAGGATACCCGGTCGCGCAAACGAATCACTTTAACTTTTTGTCCAATTTCCATGATCTAGTTAACATCCAATAATCTCAATCTCAGTGTAGCGGAATCTGGCACTCTATTTTCACCCTCTATAGTTTAAAATTAAATCAGTAAGCAAGTAGGTATACTCTTATGTTTGTTACAGCCCAGCAGCTAGAACAACAAATGCCGGATGCCACTCGTTTGTTAAGTGATGAACCGGAAATGGAAAGTTCTTTACATTATATGCAGTTACTAATACTAGTAACTAGTTTAGAATGGTTGTGGCGCGATCAAAATGATTTTTTTATTGGTGCAAATCTCACTATTTACTTTAGTCGTCAACAGTTAAAAAATCGAGAATTTCGCGGACCTGATTTCTTTTTAGTGAAAAATACGGAAAAAGTTCCTCGCACTTCTTGGGTTGTATGGGAAGAAGATGGCCGTTATCCAGATTTGATTATTGAATTACTGTCAAATAGTACAGCCAAAATTGACCGCAATTTAAAAAAAGCTCTCTATGAAACCCGCTTTCGTACTCCAGAATATTTCTGGTTTAGTCCCGAAACTTTAGAATTTACAGGTTTAAGGCTCGTAGGCAATCAATATGAAGAAATTGTTCCCAATGAACAAGGATTACTTTGGAGTGAAGTCCTAGATTTATATTTAGGTGTGGCAAATGGTCAACTTCGCTATTTTACAGCTACAGGCGAATTAGTACCAACACCGGAAGAAACAGCTACAAAAATCCAAAAAGAAGCTCTGCAACTTAAAAACCAAGCTCTGCAAGCTGAACAGGAAGCTCAAGCATCCCAGCAAAAAGCTTTGCAAGCTGAACAGGAAGCTCAAGCATCCCAGCAAAAAGCTTTGCAAGCTGAACAAGAAGCTCAAGCATCCCAGCAAAAAGCTTTGCAAGCTGAACAACAATTAGCGCATGAAAAAGACAAAGTACAACTTTTAGCAGCGCATTTATTGTCTCTGGGAATAGACGCTGATAGTTTGAAGTAACTAAATATGGAGGGGATACTAAATAAACTCTAAACCTATATAAATCAAAGGGTTGGGGTTGATAAGAAAGAAAATAGGTGCCAGGTTTTTGAAGGTAAGAGGCGCGAAAAATGTAGGGTCAGTGCCTCATGAGGTACAATTGTAGCGGGCAAGATGCCCGCACCACAAGATTTTTATCATTAATATCTATACCTGATAATATCGGAAACTGCTGTATCTCGAAATTAATCGTAATTAATGGTGTAAAATAGCCAAATGAGTTTTTTCCTGTGTGTAACGACGGTGCTTGAAAAATGACACTTTCCCTGAAAAATAATTTACATTGGTCACAAGTACAGCGTTATTGGGAACTGCTGTATGTTTTAGTAGTGCGAACTCTGAAAGTACGCTACCGGGGTTCTTTTCTAGGGGTTTATTGGTCGCTATTGAACCCATTGATTATGACGGGGTTATATACTGCTATTTTTGGTGCTACCTTTGCATCTTATTATGGTAACTCTATTCTTAACTATATGCTGGCGGCGCTGACAGGGCTGTTAGTCATTAATTTTTTCTCCGCTTGCACGTCCCAGGCTTTAAGTAGTGTAGTCGGTAATGGTGCATTATTAAATAAAATTCAGTTGCCAGTTAGTGTTTTCCCGGTATCAATGATTGCAGCTAATGTCTTTCAATTTTCAGTGGGAGCATTTCCGTTACTGGCAATTATGACTTTAGTTAATGCCAAAAGTCTAGTCAATGTCCTAGCGTTGATATTTCCATTTATCGCACTGATTTTAGTTTCTACAGGGGTGGGGTTTTTAGTTAGTGCTTTGTATGTATTTTTTAGAGATTTACCTTATTTTTATGAATTAGTGGTATTTGTAATTTGGATTAGTAGTCCTATATTTTATCCAGCAGCTATTGTACCAAAGCAGGTTAAGCCATTTTTAGGTTTAAATCCCTTATCCCCAATTATTGAAAGTCTACGTCAGATTACATTATCAGGTGCATCACCTGATTTAGGTTTGATTTGGGGGGCTTTGCTGAGTGGTATAATTATTTTAGCTTTGGGATGGACTTGTTTTCATCTGTGGCGACATCAGTTTATGGATTTACTGTAACATGGTGAAGAGTTGATAATTAGACTGGGTAGGTCCTGATATTTTATCATTAACAAAAGATAGTAAATTATCCCCATAAAATTTATGGCTTTAACCGCACAAGAAATAGAAGCATTAATGCCAGATTGTACGGAACTACTCAGCGACGAACCAGAGATGGAAAGCTCTTTGCATTATACACAACTATTAATCTTAGTAACTTGCTTAGAATGGTTATGGCGTGATAGAGAGGATTTTTTCATTGGCGCAAATCTCAGCATCTATTATAGCCGACAACAGTTAAAAAATCGAGACTTTAGAGGACCTGATTTTTTTCTAGTCAAAGACACAGAAAAACGTCCCCGTCTGTCTTGGGTAATTTGGGAAGAAGACGGTAAATATCCTAATGTGATCATTGAACTACTTTCTGATTCTACTGCGAAAGTAGATAAGGGATTGAAAAAACAGTTATATCAAAATCAATTCCGCACTCCTGAGTATTTTTGGTTTTCACCAAATACCTTAGAATTGGTAGGGTGGAGATTAACAGACAGTGAATATAAAATTATTCCCGTATCGGAAAATGGCTGGTATTGGAGTCAAGAACTGGGATTATACTTAGGAGTTTGGGAAAATAGATTGAGGTATTTTACCGTTGCGGGAAAATTGGTACTCACACCGGAAGAAGCAAATTTAGAGGAAATGAGAAAAGCTGAAACTGAACGGGAAAGGGCTGAAACTGAACGACAAAGGGCTGAGACTGAACGACAAAGGGCTGAGACTGAACGACAAAGGGCTGAGACTGAACGGGAAAGAGCAAATAAATTAGCAGAATATTTGCGATCGCTCGGTGTAGATCCTGATAGTATAAATTAAACTTAAGCAAAAATCAATAATATGTATTAAAATTATTCAGCATTGTCAAAATAAACCATGACGACAATGTATGATTTAGCGATTGATTTAGTAGGATAATCAGGATTAATGGAGGAATTTGATTGTCTACAGGAGGTTGTTTGAAAGGTTTAATTTAATACTTGTCTTGGGAACGATAATTCCTGGCTATACAGACAAAAACCATCTTCTATGTTTTAAATCCACGCAGATGGACTTTGTTTGTGTATTAGCGATTTATAATCGCCGATAGCCAGGTTGGCGTAGCCACTATCATATATCTTGAAAACAATCTCCTAGTGGCATAATTATTATATTCTGGGATGGACTTGTTTCATCTGTAGCGACATCAGTTTATGGATTTGCTGTCAATGGAAGTAATACGTTTAGATAGTGTTTCGCTGTGGAGAAGGACTCAAGAGGAATTTTCCTATGATTTGAAAAAAACGCTCCTATCTGTGGTAGAGGGTAAATATCGCCAACCTGCGAAAAAGTTAGTGTTAAATAATGTTAACCTAGTAGTTGACAAGGGCGAAAAAATAGGTATAATTGGTGCGAATGGTTCTGGTAAGTCCACGCTGTTAAAGATAATTTCTGGTATTCTTAAGCCTACAGTTGGTAATGTCAGGGTTAGGGGTCAGGTCGCACCTTTAATTGAACTGGGAGCAGGTTTTGATCCAGATATTTCGGTGATGGACAATATACTTCTCTATGGCGTATTATTGGGTTTTTCTAGGACTGAAATGAAAGCAAGAGCGCGTTCTATTTTGGAGTTTGCTGAATTAGAAGATTATGCTTTAGTTCCAGTTAAGGGTTTATCTTCGGGTATGGTGGCTCGTTTGGGTTTTGCTATTGCAACTGATGTCCAGCCGGATATTTTGATTTTAGATGAGGTATTGTCGGTGGGAGATGAGGGTTTTAAGAACAAGTGCAAGCAAAGGATGGATCAGTTTTGGGATGATGATGCTACGGTTTTAGTTGTTTCTCATGATTTAGAGTTTGTCAGCACATCCTGTAAAAAAGCGATTTATTTAAGTCAAGGAAATATTAAATTTGCTGGTGATTCACAGGAGGTGGTAGATTTCTATTTAGAAACTGTTAAACAATCTGAAATGGTGACTTATTGAGGGTAGATATGGAGAGGTTTAAAGATGGAAGCTAAGGCTATAAACTTAAAAGAACTGTATGAACGAGATTATTTATTGTGGTTAGAGGAGAATGTTAGATTATTGAGCGATCGCCAATTACAAGAGTATAGATATAGTTAATTATCATTTATAAAAATTGTCAGCTGCTAGGAATTATCACTTAAATAGGATATATGACAATGATTACAGCACAACTAGATGAAGATGTACTCTACCCTGACAGTGATGGTAAACCAATGGCGGATAATACGGAACAATATAAATGGATTGTTATTATTAAGGAAAATTTAGAAATTTTGTTTGCTGATGTAAATAATGTTTTTATAGCTGCTGATTTATTATGGTATCCAGTGCGTTCTAAAGTGATTACACCAACTGCACCAGATGTTATGGTAGTATTTGGCAGACCTAAAGGTAAACGTAGATCTTATCGTCAATGGAGAGAGGAGAATATACCACCCCAAGTAGTGTTTGAAATTCTTTCAACTAGTAACAACGATGATGAAATGCAGCGTAAGCTAGAATTTTATCAGCAATATGGAGTACAGGAGTATTACATATATGAGCCTGAATCCTATGAAATTGAAGGTTGGATCAATAATAATGGCTCTTTGGTACAACTTGAACAGATTAATGGTTGGATTAGTCCCCGGTTAGGAATAAAATTTGATACATCTCAAGGAGAATTAATTATTTATCGTCCTGACGGAGAAAGGTTTTTAACTCCTGTACAATTAAGAAAGGAGTTAGAAGCACAGCGTGAATCTACTGATATAGAACGTCAAAGGGCTAATGAAGCGGAAGCTAAACTGTCTATATTAGCTCAAAAGTTGAGAGAGTTAAATATTGACCCTGATAGTTTATGAATAATGATCACTAATAATGATATTATTTTCTGGATTAGAGAAAACACAATGATATGACTCAACAGGAGAAAATTCACAATGGAGTCTGTGGACAACTTGCAGAAAAAACAACCCCCAACTAATTTCCGTTGTTATTGAAAACAATGAAGATGGTTATTTAGCTAGAATACCTGGTATTCTAGGTGCTTTTGCGGAAGAGGATACTCTTGAAGATGCTATGTTTAATTGTATTGATGTTTTTAAAATGATTATTGATTATAAAAAGGAGGAAGATAAACCAATTTGGAAACTATAGAAATTTCTGATTTGATTAAATTATTTGACATAATAGGCAATAACCAGTTATCATACAAAGTAATTAAGGAGAAAAATATGACTCTAGCCACTCCTATTCAAACAGAAAAAACCTATTATACCCCAGAAGAATATCTGGAGTTAGAAAGTGAATCTGAAAGCAAAAATGAATACTTAAATGGGCAAATTATCGCCATGACTGGGGGAACAACAAATCATAATAAATTAGCAGGACAAATTTATGCTTTTCTTTTGTTTAATTTAGGTAATAAAGGTTATGAAGTATATATAGGAGATGTAAAATTATGGATTGAAGCATCTAATCGTTATACTTATCCTGATGTGATGGTAGTGGAAGGTAAAGCGAGTTATCAAGGTAAAACTCAAAATGTTATTACTAATCCGCTTGTGATTATTGAAGTCTTATCAAAATCCACAGCTAACTATGATCAAGGGGATAAATTTGATGCTTATCGGACGATTCCCAGTTTTCAAGAATATGTTTTAATTTCCCAGACTGAATATTATATTAAACAGTTTGTGAAAAATGAACAAGGTAAATGGCTATTAACTGATTATCGAGGAGAATCAGAAGTTTTAAAGTTGGAATCTGTGGATTTTGAGATGAGTTTAAAAGCACTTTATCAGTACATTGATTTTAGTCAAGGTGAAGATTAGAAAAGATAAACAATTAAAGATTAATTTGTGCAACAACAGGGTACTTCCCGATTTTTACAAAACTAAACATATCTCGATTTTATTGTGTCGCCTTACTTAATTATAGCCGTTCCCATTCGAGTGAGGTACAAGCAGTAATAATTGAACGCAGATGGACGCAGATAAACGCAGATAATTTTGTACTTCATTAGACTGGAAAACGCTATATCCTATTTTCTCGCTTTTTTACAAAGAAATCCATACTCGATTTGAGGTATAAAAAATGGCAGCAATAAAGCACTTGGACATAATAAACTATAATACTATTGAATTTCCCTTTGCTAAGATTATTCAGGAAATATTCGGTTTACCCTTAGAAAAACTACATGAGTTAGAAGAATACCCTCTTTTTACTCGTGCAAGCGATCAATTAACAGTTTTTCATCGCAAATTTTATGATGCTTTTAATAGTAGTTTAAAAGATATGTATTTATCATTTCTTCAAAATGTGATTCATCCTTATGTAGGTGATGATTTAGCTTATCAAAAAGTACCCACCTTTAGGGTAGGTTTTCCTAATAATGTCTGGGTAGGTGAATATCATCGAGATAGTTGGTATGGACATCCCCATGAAGAACTAAATTTTTTAGTACCTTTTACTGATATGTATGGTTCAAAATCTCTATATATTGAATCAGAATCTTCTAAGGGAGATTTTCAACCTCAGGATATTAAATATGGTCAGATATTACATTTTGATCATACCGGATGTACTCATGGTAATGAGATTAATAAAGAAGGGACAACTCATGTAAGTTTTGATTTTAGAGTCATACCTTACCGCCATTATAATGATGATGTGAGTGCTAAATCTATCAATACTGGGATGGAATTTAAAATAGGTGGATATTTTGATTTAATGCAGTTTTAACTACTTATAGATGAAGTTATTGAAGTTATTTATGAAAATTTGCCTTTTAGGAAGTACAGGTATAATTGGTAGTGATTTAGCTTTGCAGTTATCCCACCTGTCCACAGTGGAATTAGTGTCTTTATCTTCTTCTGATTTAGACCTATATTCTTATTTACAAGAATTAGAAACTGTATTAAGGGAAATTCAACCACAAATCATCATTAATGCAGTTGGTTTTACCAACATTGACGCAATCGCTAATCACCAAAATAAAGGTTTTTTTCTCAATTGTCTGCTTCCCCATATATTGGGAGAGTTTTGTGATCGCCACTCTATCCAATTGATTCATTTTTCGTCAGACAATGTTTTTGATGGTGCGAAAAATAGTTACTATATCGAAGAGGATCAATTATCACCGATTAATTACTATGGTTGGACAAAAGCTCACACTGACCTGCTTTTATTACAGTATTTTCCCCATCATTCAACCATTTTCCGAATTTCTGGTATTTATTCCCAGAACCGAAAAAACTTTTTTACATCTTTTCTCCATCGTCTAGCTACACAAAAGCAGTTAGAAGTGGTAAATGATATTATAGTCGCGCCTACTCCTAGTAGATTAGTAGCAAAATTAATTACAGAATTGATTAATAATCAGAAATTATTTTCTCTCAGAGGTATTTATCATTTAACACCAAAAGGTAGCTCCTCCTGGTTTGATTTTGCTAACACTATAGTTAGTGCTTTACAGCTTTCTGACAAGTCAATTTCTCCGGTAAGTATTGAGAGTTATTCTACTACAGTCAAACGTCCTCGCAACTGTTTGCTTCTTTCCCAAAAATTAGAACAAGAAACAGGTCTAGTTTTACCTCACTGGGAAGACGAGTTTCGGGAGTTTATTACAGCGGATGGTCTTCAATCTTTAATTAAGCAGTATTTTTAGGTTTATAAAAACTATGGGTATTTTTTTGGAAACAGTAAAAAAAATAGTAATAAAAGCTTTAATAACTTTAGAAAAAAAGCTGATTATCCCCTGTAAAATACAATATTTTGCCATAGATTCAGCGATTGTTGAAGAGGTGATTTATGATAAAAATACTCATGGATTTACCTCCTGTGTTTTGTTTTGTCATTATAATAAACATGGCTTAATTTTAGAACAAGTAAAAGAACTTTGTTTATTTTTTCAATCTCAAAGAATAGATGTAATATTTGTCACCACTAAAGTATCTTCAGAAGCTAGACTGTGGCTAGAGAAAAATCTCTCAGCCCTCATCATCAGAAAAAATTTCGGTCGGGATTTTGGAGCTTGGAAAGATAGTATTTCCTTTTTAAAGAAAAGGGCTTTATTTAGTAACTGTTCTCAGTTATATTTAATTAATGATAGTATTTTATTACTTGAAAATAACCTGCGAAATGGTCACTTTCAAGCTGAATTTGTGGATGATAATAATAGTGATATGATTGGTTTAACTGAATCCTGGCAAAAGGCCTATCATTTGCAATCTTATTGCCTCAAATTTAATCAAAAAGTTACCCAATCTGAATGTTTTTCTAATTATTGGGACAATTATTATTTAATTAACTCGCGCAGATTTTCTATTGAAAATGGTGAGATTGGACTGACACAAATGGTGTTAAAAAATGGATATAAATTAAAAAGTTTATATCCATTATCAGATATATTAAAAACAGAAAATTTAGAAAGGTTTTTATCTATTGTTGAGGATTTACCTCTCCCAGAATTTAGCGAAACTAGGGAAAGGTTATTTGATGAATTATTTTTACTGGATTTTAACGATATTAATCCTTCTCACCGTTTGTGGCCATTAATTGTATTAGCTGGTTGTCCAGTTTTGAAAAGGGATCTAATTGAAAAAAATCCAGATGGACTGCTTTCTATGAAGTATTTTATGTATTTTATGGAAAAATTTATTGACAATGATCAGACTAAAGAGTTGTTGCAGTCCTCTCTCTTGCATATTAAATATCAATCTCTTTAGGAAAATCAAGACTGACAGACTAAGGAAAATGAATGGAATTAGGGGCAACTTTCTGGTAAAGTAGAGGATGATATAACTAATCCTAGTCAAAATCAAACCGAGGTAAAAATAATGGAACTATATACAATTATTCAACAACAATATAATTCTGTTCTTAAATGTCCAGTCTGTGGATATGAACATATTTTTGAACATTTAGTCAGCTACTCAGGTAATCAATTACATAAAGACTACATTAAGTGTAGTTCTTGCGGATTAGTTTTTTCCCATCCACTCACCGTCCCAGATTATACTGATAGTCACTCTAGTGATCTTGCTGGTTATTATGGCTATCAATCTTATGTAGATATCGGTGCGGGGATAGAATCCATGATTCGTCCTTTAATTGCATTACTTACTAATTCTATTCCTAACCTAGATAATTTTTTGGATGTGGGTTGTGGTTTTGGCTATTCTGTCAAATTTGCTAGTAGTTTAATGGGCGCAAATGCTATCGGCTACGAACCAGGGGAATACGGAAAAATCGGTTCAAAAGTGATGGATGTGAACATTATTAATGAATATTTCTCATCAAACTCATCCCCAGAAAAATATACTGTAATTTTTTCATCAGAAGTGATTGAGCATATTCCATATCCCTATGATTATCTTCAGACTTTATGTAATAATTTACAACCTGAAGGGATTGCTGTTTTAACTACACCTAATAATCAATATTTACATGAGTGTTTAGATAAAAAAGATAATTCAGATATCAAAGCTATGGCTTTACTAAATCCTGGACAGCATCTTTGTTTATTTAATCGAGAATCGATAATATTTTTATTAAAAAAATGTGGTATTTCTCAATATAAAATTTTTGAAGAAGATGCTAGTTTAATTATTTATTTTAGTCATCATAGAGATTTAAAAAACTTTAATTTTGTTACTAATGATGAAGCTAGAAGCTGTTATTTAAAATTTCTATTTCTTCTACTTAAAAATGATAAAAATCATACAAAAAACCAGCTAGTAACTATTATAAATAAAATTTTACCTGGTTTTATAAAAAATAATAATCACAATTATCGGGACAAACTTATCACTCGTTTTCAGTTAGGTACTGCTTATCGTTTGATGAGAGAACTAACTAATGATGGTGATTTTAAAAATGCTAAGGAAATTCAACAAAAGTATGAACTTCTTTATCAAGAATGTTTTGATATTACTGTTAATCAGGCTTTAGCTTCTATTGATCCTCATGATATCCTTGAATGTGCCAACCCACTATCTATTTTAGAACTGTTTACACAACGAAAAGTCAGTTTTAATCTTTACGCGTTTTTATTTTATAAGACTAATCTTACTCTCAATGATGGTAAAGAAGATCTACAGAGTAATCTTTTGTTATTGATAGACGCTGGAAAAAAAGCCACTGCCATTTTAGCATCTTTATTTGTCAGTTTAAAAGATAATCCCTTAGCTCTGACATGGTTTTGCGAGTATTTTCGATTATATCCGCGATTTTGCTTTGGATTAGCAATCTTACACATACACGCAAATAGAGGAGCAGAAGCTTTAGCTATCTTGGAACAATTATTAGTTATGATTGCTCAGGATTCTTTGGAGATTGATTCTAGACTGATACCCGATTGTCTTTTACAAAAGTCTGTGATCTTTCTACGCGATCGCGATCTAATCAATTTCTCTGCTTGTACTCAGGAGCTGACTACAAACTATCCTCAATTTTCTGCTTCTAGTGGATTACTAGCTGAACTTATTCAGAAAGCAGAAGAATTTTCTATTTAACTATCATATTAAAGCTATGCAATCAAAAGTAGCCGCTTATATAACTTGTTATCAAGATCAAGAATCCGCTAATAGGTGTATTCAAGCTATTGAAGCCCAATCAATTAAAGTTATAGCTATATATATAGTAGATAACTCTGAAAAACCATTACTACTTCATAGTAATAGGAATCTATTATTAATTCATCACTATCCCCAGAATATTGGAATTTCCGAAGGTTTAGTAAAAGCATTAGCATGGGCTATTGATCAAAAATATGATTTTCTATGGACATTTGATCAAGATAGTATTCCTACACCAAATTGCTTAGAGATTTTACTCAAAACCTATTATCAATTATTTCAAAAACATAATTACAAAATTGGTATTATCGCTCCTACTCCTTGTGACGCTAGATCCTGTAAAATTATAGAAGGTGCAATTTTTGATTATGATCATTTCATAGGAGTTAAACATGATAGTAATGTTGATTTTTATGAATGTGATTCACCAATAACTTCTGGATCTTTAATTTCTTTAGCGGCTGCTCAAACTATTTCTCCTCCTTGTGCTGACTTGTTTATTGATGGTGTTGATTTTGATTATGGTTTAAGACTTACAAAAAAAGGTTTTCATAATTTGATTGTCACTCAAGCAATTATGTACCATAATTTTGGCAATCCTGTAGAAGTAAAATTTTTTCATAAAAAACGTTATCTACAAAAATACTCAGCTTTACGCCATTATTATATATGTCGGAATCATACTTATTTAGAAACCAGATTTTCACAAGGTTATTATCGTTTGACTAGTTTCTTTAAAAGAATCAAATATATGAATTTTACTATTTTAAAAATAATGCTATATGATTCTGAAGATAAACAATTAAAAATATGGGCTTGTCTATTAGGAACTTATCATGGCTTCATAGGTAAACTTGGTAAGACTTGGTAATTAATATCCTCATTACACAACGTTTAAATATTTGTTCTAAAATAATTATTTTAAAAGAAACTTATTATGATATATTTTTTAACAGTTAACTATTACTCGACCAATCTAATAACTAAATTAATAGGTTCTCTGCCATCTTGTTCAGATAGTAACTATCAAGTTATTATCATTAATAATTCACCTGATGATAATTCAATTAATAAACTTAAAAATCAATCAACAATAATTATTGAAGCAGAAAAAAATCTTGGTTTTGCTAGTGCTTGTAATTTAGGTCTACAATGGATTTACAATCAAGATAAACAAGCAATTGTTTGGATAATTAATCCAGATGCTTATTTACCAGGAAATACTTTAGAACAAGCTCAATTATTTTTCGATTCACATCCAGAATTATCAATTTTAGGGACAATTATTTATACTCCTGAAAACAAAATATGGTTTGCTGGTGGTCAGTTTATTCCTGAAAATGGCGCGATTTTAGAAGTAGATTTATTAACTAATACAGATACAGATTATACTAATTGTGATTGGGTTTCAGGTTGTAGTTTAATAATTAATTTAAAGAATTTTTCTGAATGTCCTTTATTTGATTATGCTTATTTCCTATATTATGAGGATTTTGATTTTTGCAGACATTATGCTAATCAAGGACATTTAATAGGCATTACTAAAAAGTTTAGTGTCATACATCAACCATCATCAATCACTAATAGAAATATGTTTAATAAAATTAGGTATAGTACCTATAGTTATTTATTAACATTAGAAAAATATACTAATATACAAATTATAATATTAAGACTTAGCAGACTGATTCTTTTTGCTATTATCCTTTTTCCAACTCAGCCTAAAATAGCATTTGGCAAAATTTATGGTATATATGATTATGTTAGAAATAACCGAAAGAATAATAGTTGATATTATAAGAAAATGCAATTACTGATTAATCTTTCATTTTTACTGACCAAACCTACAGGTATTAGCACTTATGCGTTTAATCTTATACCTCATTTAACATCTCTCAATCCTACACTATTAACATCAGAAAAATACCCTAATTATAACTGCTATTCAGTCCCCAATAATCTTACCCCTGCTGAGGGTACAAAAGGACATTTAAACCGCTTAATTTGGACACAATTCCAACTCCCAAAAATCTATCAAAAGCTGAAATCGCAACTTTTATTTTCCCCTATCCCCGAAGCACCTTTATATACTAACTGTCGTTTTATCGTCATGTCCCACGATATGATCCCATTACGCTTTCCGAAACGCTTTTCACCGCTGACACCATATCATCTTTACTATGTTCCCCAAGTTCTTAACCAAGCACAACACATTATTTGTAATTCCCACGCAACAGCTAAAGATTTAGTTGATTTTTTCCATATTCCTAGTAATAAAATCACACCAATTCCCCTAGCTTATGATTCCTCACATTTCCAATTTCTTAATCTTCCCACCCGCAATTACTTTCTATATATCGGTCGTCAAGATCCTTACAAAAACCTGCAAAGATTAATTACCGCTTTTTCCGCATTACCTAAGAGAAATGACTATCAACTATGGTTAGCTGGTCCCTACGATAAACGTTATTCCCCATTGTTAGAAATCCAAACTCAAGAATTAGGCATAAATCATTTAGTAAAATTCCTTAACTATGTACCTTACGACGAATTACCAATAATAATTAATCAAGCAATTGCGCTAGTTTTCCCCACACTTTGGGAAGGTTTTGGTTTACCTGTTTTAGAAGCTATGGCTTGTGGTACTCCGGTTATTACTTCTAATATTTCCTCGCTTCCAGAAGTTGCGGGAGATGGGGCTATTTTAATTAATCCCTATCATATAGAAGAAATTACAGCAGCAATGAAAATGATCATTAATGATTCAGAAACTAGAGAACAACTTTCAGAACAAGGTTTAAAAAGAGTAAATCAATTTAGTTGGGAAAAAACGGGACTGGCCACAGTTGAGGTTTTGAAACAATATCTTTGATGATATCTCACATTCAAATGATACAGCAAGTTTAACTTGAGTGAGGTACACTTTGTGCGGGCAAGATGCCCGCACTACAAGATTTTTATCATTAATATATGTACCTCATAACACCGGGAAGTGCTGTATCATAAAATTATGATAAACTAGGAGAAGAAAAAAAACTAAATCTTGAAATACAAATGATTTTTAACTCATATTCACACAAAAACAATGGCAAAAGATGTTTTTCACCAACAGGTAAAAAATGCTTTAATAAAAGAAGGATGGAATATTACCCATGACCCCTTGACGATTCGCATTAGTGAAGCAGTCAAACTCCAAATTGATTTAGCCGCAGAAACCACCATAGCCGCAGAAAGGGACTCAGAAAAAATTGCTGTAGAAATTAAAAGCTTTATTGGAGATTCAGATATCAGTAGTTTCCATACAGCATTAGGTCAATATCTTAACTATAGCCAAGCACTTGAAGAACAAGAACCAAACCGAATTGTTTACTTAGCCATTCCTTTTGAGACTTATTACGACTTTTTTCAACTTCCATTTATCCAACGAATGCTACAGCGATATCAAGTCAAGCTGATAATTTATGATCCCAAACAGGAGGAAGTTCGACAATGGATAAAATAGAAAAGTATAGACAATTTATCACCCAAATTTTAACAGAACACGCCCAGATTTGTACCACCAATGATACAGTCAAAGCACAACTAATATTTGATAGTGAACATGACCATTACCAACTCAATTATATCGGATGGCAAGGGGATAAACGAGTGTTTGGACCAGTGATGCACTTTGACATTGAAGACGGCAAAATTTGGATTCAGTACAACGGAACTGAGGAATCTATAGCTGAAAGATTAGTGCAAATGGGTGTACCAAATTCAGATATTGTTCTTGGTTTTCATTCTGCTTTTAAACGGCAATTTACACCTTATGCAGTGCAGTAAGGGAAGGTTTGTAACATTCTACGCGCTAAAAATGAGAAATGCCATTACTCACTAATCTTTCATTCTGACTTTAACAGTCAAGATGTTACGGTTTTTTCTGGCAGAAATAGCAAAACATAATTATATTAATTACAGTTCTCTTATTTAATGGACTGATTATGACCACATTAGCAGCAGCAAATCCCTATTTACAAGGGAATTTTGCACCCATAAACACGGAAATTACCACTGATACCTTAGAAGTAATTGGAGAATTACCTCCAGAATTATCAGGGATGTTTGTCCGTAATGGTCCCAACCCCCAACGAAATCCCATTGGTCAATATCACTGGTTTGATGGTGATGGAATGTTGCATGGTGTACAGCTTCATCATGGTAAAGCTACTTACAAAAATCGTTATGTGAGAACGAAGGGATGGAATATTGAACATGAAGCGGGTAAGGCTATATGGACTGGAATGTTAGAACCACCACAATTAGACAACCCCCACGGTATTAGTAAAAATACTGCTAATACAGCCCTTGTATGGCATAATAAACAACTTTTAGCATTATGGGAAGGAGGTGCGCCCCATCATATTAGTATTCCTGATTTAGAGACTATTGGAGAATACACTTATAATGATAAACTAGTTTCTGCTTTTACTGCCCATCCCAAGGTAGATCCAGTGACAGGGGAAATGATGTTTTTTGGTTACGGTTTTAGACCGCCTTATCTACAATATGGCATAGTTTCTGCCCAAGGTGAGCTATTATCAACAGTACCAATAGAAATACCAATGGCTGTAATGATGCACGATTTCGCCATTACGGAAAATTATAGCATTTTCATGGATTTACCTCTCACATTTAGCGTGGAACGAATGCAGCGGGGAGAACCAATGTTAATGTTTGAAAAAGATCGCCCCAGTCGCTTTGGTATCATACCTCGTCATGGTGACAACAGCAATATTCGCTGGTTTGAATGTCCTTCTTGCTATGTCTTCCACACCCTCAACGCTTACGAAGCTGGAGACGAGGTGGTACTTATTGCTTGTCGCATGAATTCTACTAATGTCCTTATTTCTAATGATACATACAGTGATCCCCTAGAAGGTATCCCTTTTTTACACCGTTGGCGCTTTAACCTTTCCACGGGTAGAGTCACGGAAGAACAATTAGATGATGTACCTGGAGAATTTCCCCGTGTTAATGAAAACCTGTTAGGTAGAAAAACTCAGTATGGCTACGTGGGAAAAATAGTATATTCTCAAAATCCTTTATTTGAGGGTGTCATTAAATACGACTTGGAAAAGGGTACATCCCAAACCCATGAATTTGGTAAAAATCGTCATGGTGGAGAATCAGTATTTGTACCATCTCCTAATGCTACTGCTGAAGATGCAGGATGGTTGATGACATTTGTTTATGATGAAAATTCCCAAAGGTCGGAACTCTTAGTTATTAATGCTGAAGATATGACCAGCGAACCGATAGCGCGGGTAATTATTCCTCAGCGTGTACCCTATGGATTTCATGGTACCTGGATATCCTATTAGGAGGATAGCAACAGGAAGGTTTTTAACTTTTTAACTAATTATGAAATATTCACTAAGGTAAGGGTGAGGTTAAGTTAGTCTTACCTTTTTTTTGAGATTGTAAAATTATCGGTTTGTGATCATTAGACGTATAACCAGGTAAAATTTCTACCCCAAGCTGAGTTAACCTCAATGTTAAAGAAAGCCGTAATTTACCGCTCTGATTACGGATAGAACGATGTATAAGGTTGTCGGTAAATAAGACAAATTCTCCAGGTTTTAGGACTACAGGAATAGCTTTTTTTTCAATTTCATGAGGGATATCAAAAAAGTGATTACCACTAAAAGGATCTGTCATTTTTATCTGACACTTTTGAGAATCATTATGAGGTATATATTCAAAACCATTATGTTCATTAACTTCTGTCAAAGCTATATAAGCATGAATAGTTTTACCATTTCCTTTGAGTAATTTGGGATAAGAATCTTGGTGCCACAAAGGAATTAATTGTTGGGAAGGATAATTTACCCACAATTCTGAGCGCCATAATACCAAATTTTCTCCTAAATATTCAGTCAGCTTTTCTAATAAGCTTTCATTGTGACATAATTGCATGATTATGGGTGAATCTAAATGTCTTTCCATGTAAAAAGATTTTTTAAAACCTTGAAGTATGATCAGCAAAAAAGATCCAAAATCAAATTTGATTAATGATAATAATAGTTGAGTAAATAATATTTTCTTTGGAAATCTGGGCAAGACTTTATTTAAAATATGTTTTGTAATTTCCTCTAGTTCGTTGTTATCTAAATTCAGGGAACTAGGTCCCCAAATACCATCATTTTCATGATAATTAATTGTTTGTAAATTCTGCTGTTGATTGCAACCAGTCCATAATAAACTACGTTGCCATAATTGCTGTAATATTGCTTGATTTCGCGCTATTTTGGGTAATGGAATTTCTTGGTTATGACGGTCTAAGAACTTTCCGGTAATATCTTGATAATCTGGAGAAGTAGTACAAATTAGGGTACTATATGCTCCAGCTGCTGGGGAAATGCCTAAACCTAAATATTTACTAAAATGATGCCAGATAGTAATATTTGATTGCACAAAACCTGGATGAATTGCGTTAACAGTAATTTGAGAATTATTTAATCGTTGAGAAAGTTCTTGGGTTAATAGCAATAAGCAGAGTTTAGAAATGGCATAGAGGTTGAGAAAATTTAATGGTGTTTTTTTAACTAATAAATCCCAGTTAATACTAGTTGGAGATAATGCTAAATCTGAGGATATCATAATAATGCGACCTGGCGCTGATTTTTGCATTTTTTCTAATAATAAATAAGTCAATAAGAAGTGACCTAAATAATTAGTTCCCCAAATAAGTTCAAAACCTTCTTTTGTTGTACCTCTGCGGTTAAATATGCCGGCATTATTGACCAATATATGCAGGGGTAAGTTTTTACTATTGAATATTGTAACACAGTTGCGAACTGAATCTAAGGAAGCTAGATCAAGGGGTAAAAATTCCACGTTTTGATTCCCTGTCGTTTGCTGAATGTATTCTATAGCTTTTGCTGCTTTAGTTGCTAAACGACAAGCAATAAATACATGATTACCTAATTTGGCTAAACCTACAGCCGTCATTAAACCTACACCAGAATTACCACCTGTAACTAGACAAACTTGCATTATTAAACCTCTTGTAAACCTTGATTTATTATCTACATTATATAACAAAAATTGAAATTTTTTCCAGTTTTCTCCAGTCTCTAATAGATAATCTGAAAAAGTTAAGCTATTAGCAAGGAACTAACTAAAGTTAAAGTTCCCTGCGATGATTATCTCACGGAAAATGCCTCGCTGAAACGTCGAGTGATAGGTTCAACAATGAAGGTCAAAACCGATTTTTTGCGAGTGACAATTTCGGCGTTAGCAACCATTCCGGGATTAAATTCTACTTCTTTTCCGCGCACATTTAAAGAATGTTTACTTAACTTAATTCTGGTGGGAAAAACCAAACCTAATTCTTTATCAATTGTCGCATTAGGACTAATTTGTAATACTTGACCTTCAACTACACCAAATTCTTGAAAGGGAAAAGTAGCGATTTTAACTTTCGCTTTCATTCCCTGATTAATAAAGCCAATATCACGGTTAAGAACTTTTACCTCTAGGAGCATTTCTTCTCCTTCTGGTAAAATTGATAATAGTTCTTCTCCAGATTGTACTGGACCTTTAGTAGCTTTAATTTTGTAAATTGTACCAGCAAATGGGGCTTTAATAGTTTCTCCGTCTTTTTGTTTTCTAGCTTGTTCTAATTGACCAGCAACAGTGGTTAATTCTTCTTTGCGTTTGTTGATTTGGGTGAGAATTTCACTTTGACGTTCTGAGGTTAAACGGATATTTTGATTACGTGCTGTTTGATAGGCTTGTTCTGCTTGATTAATTTCTTGAATTTGAGCAGCAATGTCTTTTTCTAAAGATATAATTTTATCTTTGGCTTCTGTGAGATTATTTTGAGTTTTTGTGATTTCATCTGCACTTCTGATCATCTCTGTCTTGGCACGATTTAATCTTTCCTGAGCCTCTAGGTAATCAACTCTGGGTAAAGCGCCTGGTTGCATTAAAGTCCGCAGATTTTCTTCTCTTTGTTGGGCAATTTGTAAATTATTATCTAACATAGAGCGTAGGCTTTTTGTATTTTCTAAGTTTTTTTGAACATTGCTAAAAGTGATTTTAGCATTGGCCAAATTTTCCTGTAAACGACTTAATCTAACTTGGGCTTGATTCATAATTGATTGTTGTCGTTTGGCTTCTGATTCTGCTGCTGCTTGCTTGGCTTTATAGTCTAATAAACGGGAGTTTAAAAGTTCATCTTGGATGATTGTTCCCGCAGTTTTTCCTCCAGAACGTTCGGCTTGTAATCGTTGTAAATCGTCTTCGATTAATTGACTAGATTTAGCTAAACGGTTAACATCTGTTTGTTGAAAATTGGGATCACGTTGAATTAAAATTTGATCTTTAGTAACGCGATCGCCTTCTTTGACTTTTACTGCTAAAATAGAACCATTGCCCAAAGCTGTCACTGGTCTAACTTGGGTAGAAGCAATTAATTCTCCTGTTGCTGTGGCTACTTCATCAATTTCTGAAAAATGCGCCCAGGAAATTGCGCCAAATATGACAACACTAATTGTTCCCGCTAACAATCTTGTGTAAAGTGGTGGTAATTCCTGTACAGCTTTACCCAATTCATAAGACAATTTTTCTTCTGGTTTAGCAAATCGCTCTTTTGTCTGACGCGCTTGTACAGCATTTGCAGCTAGGGAAAATTTCATATTCATAATTGCTGGGGTTTGTTAGTTGTTTTTTATTGAGTTATCCCAATTTTATCTAAGGCTTATAAAACTATAACGGTATGCACTTACATGAGAAAATATTTTCCTCCGACGAGTTTTTATATCTGGAATTAACAAAAGAACTGCTATAAATTCTCAAGGAGAAAACGCCGAACCGAACTTAATAATTTGTATGACCAATAAACAAGGACTAAATGACTAAATAACTAAATATTTAATGGTAATCTATGGGAATATAAAATACTGTTATCTATGTCACCACTTTTAACATATCCAGATCCCCGACTCCTCAAATAAATCGGGGATTTTAAAAACATGAGAGTTTTGAGAAAAATTATCTGTATTTCTTTCTACAGTTAGAAGCAATTTTCTCTACAATGTATTTTAATCAGCTAGTAGCTTACTAGCCAAGGAAATAACCAATTAACTATATGATTTACCACAGCGACGCGATTGCATCTCGCCAAGAAGGCAAATTTTCAGGTGTGGGTGGGCTTGACTTATATTACCAAAGCTGGCATCCTGGGGGGGAAGTCAGGGGAATATTGGCCATTGTACATGGGTTGGGAGGACACAGCGGACTTTACAAAACCATAGTTGAGCATTTGTTACCCAAAGAATATGCGGTTTATGCCTTCGATTTACGTGGTCATGGACGTTCATCCGGTCAAAGAGGTTACATTAATACTTGGGCTGAATTTCGTGATGATTTACAAGCTTTTCTCAAGTTAATTCAACAGCAACAACCAGGATACCCGATTTTCCTGTTGGGACATAGCTTGGGGGGAGTAATTGCATTAGATTATACTCTCCATTATGTCAAAGATCAATCTATATTAGCGGGTGTGATTGGTTTTTCACCTAGTATTGGTCAAGTAGGAGTACCACTGAGTCGCGTAGTTTTAGGTAAGTTATTTTCCCGCGTCTGGCCGCGTTTTTCCTTGCATATTGGCTTAGATTTTAGCGCGGGTTCACGAAATCAGAAAATTTTAGATTCCTATACTCAAGATAAATTACGTCATACCCTCGCTACTGCTAGGTTATCTACAGAGTTTTTTGCTACAGTAGATTGGATTCACACTCACGCGGAAAAATGGCAAGTACCACTGTTAATTTTACATGGTGGTGCTGATAGAATCGCTTTACCAGCAGGAAGTAAAATCTTTTATGAAAAGGTGAATTATCCAGATAAGTTAAGAATTGAATACCCTGGTGGTTATCATAATTTACATGATGATATTAATTATCTTGAGGTAATCACTGATTTAGTGGATTGGATGAATAAACACTAAACTGTCACAAACCCTCAATAAATCTCCACAACAATATCCCGGAATTCTCTCACAAGTCCGGGGTTGTGAAATCTCGATTTTCAAACTAATCATGAATACGAAATAGATAAAAACCAGCAAGTACCAAAATAAAAATCATAGTTGCTGAGTAGACAATTACATCTTTCACCAGAAAGGAAATCCAATCTTTTCTCAATTCTTGTTTAAACTTGAGTTCTCGTAATTTCCGCTCCAGTTCTATATCTTCTTTCTCAGGTAATCTAATGTAAGGACTAATTTCTAAATCATCAATAATCTCTTCTGTTGGCTCTGGATTTTGCCAATTATCTAATGTAGAATTAGATCCAGTAACGATGATTGGCTGATGATCCTGATTTTGATTTTTTATCTCTTTTCTAATTACCTTTTTGACAATTTTGATAATTAGAGTTTCTAAGTTTTTATCCGCCATATTGAGTGAAATTCAATTTATTTATACCATTTCCTACTCCACCAAAGTACAGATTTATCTGCGGTGAACTTCCTCACCTCTCTCCTGGTCGGAGAAAGGCTGGTCAAACCGTTATTCCCTAGCAGAGAATGAGGTTTAAATTATAGTTCACCGATAATTTCCGGCTGATTTAATTCATCAGACATTTCAATAATTGCTCTCAATACGGGCTTCATTATTGAATCTTCGTTATTTTCAAAATCTTCATAACGTCGGCGTTTAGCACGGTTTGCAACTCGCACCGTAATGCGGTAGCGATTTGAGGCCGCACTAATTAGTTCTTCAGCACGGTGCATGATTTGAGACTGAGTTGCCTCGAATTTAGAACGCTTAAGCATAATTGACGACTCTGGAGATTCTATCCCAGTTTACTCGGATTTTTGAATTTAGGATGATTTTTATTTTTTAACCAATATCCTGCGGAAATTTGCCTAATGAGAATGATCAGGCTGATAATTTGCTGTATTTGTTGGATTTGCTGTTGAAGTATCTGATTTTTTAAGTTGAGGTTCTGAATATCTTCTTGAACTAGATAAATATTATCTACTGCTGTATGTAGCACTGCATAACTAGCGCGTTCATATTCATTAAATAAATCTGCTATCAGTGTTAGAGCATCCTTGGCTTGCCATAATTTTTGAGCTAGACAAAGAAGTAGGAGGGAAATAAGAATGTTAATCAGGACAACGAGAGTTACCATTTTTTATGTTGTTTGCCACTGATTTACCATATTATATAGTCGTAACACGCCCTAATCAAATTGGACTACTGTAAAATTTTGTAGATATTACTTTTGCTGTAACTGCCATGACCGTAAACACAAGAACTATCGTTATATTTGATATAGATGGCGTTATCCGTGATGTGAGTGGGTCCTATCGTCGAGCGCTATCAGATACGGTAGAATATTTTACCGGACAAGCTTATCGTCCCACAGCAATGGACATTGACCACCTCAAATCTGAGGGAATCTGGAATAATGATTGGGAAGCCTCCTGGGAGTTAATTTGCCGTCATTTTGTCAGTCAAGGACAGGAGCGGGAACAACTATCATTAGATTATAAAGAGATTGTTACTTATTTTCAAAGCCGTTATCGAGGTACAGATCCTGAAAATTGGAATGGTTATATTTGTCATGAGTCTTTATTAGTAGAGCCTAGTTATTTTCAAGAATTAACGCAAAGTGGTATTGCTTGGGGTTTTTTTAGTGGTGCGACTCGGTTGAGTGCTAAATATGTCTTAGAAAAACGGTTGGGTTTAAAAGCTCCTGTATTAATTGCAATGGAAGATGCACCCGGTAAACCAGATCCTACGGGACTTTTTGCTAGTATTGACCTGTTAACAAATGGTAATGATCAAAAATCAACAGTTGTGTATGTGGGAGACACAGTAGCAGATATGTATACCGTGGCCAAAGCCAAAGCTATAGATAATTCACGGACTTGGTTGAGTGTGGGAGTGTTACCTCCTCACGTTCAGGAAACAGCAGCGGGACGTGAGCATTATGCAGAAATGCTGATGAAATCTGGGGCAAATATCGTATTTAATAATGTACAAGAACTAACAATTAAGACAATTTCCAAATTAGAATCATAATTTTACATCATGTCCCAAAATGCTGTAATCAATGTTGTGTGGAAACCTCAAATTCAGTAAAAACTTTGGCTTGTTCTAAAACCAGTTCCGTTGCTAGAGCTTCCATATCAGGAGGATAGCGATATTTATGCAGTATAATACTTTGCTTCAGTTCTACTTGCGTCATCAGTCCACCTCAGTTTTCCGGTTCTTAATTTGGGAAATGCTCTTATTTTAATTTCAAAAATTTATCTAAGGCTAATACCATACTTGGCGGCCAACGGCGGATATTTGTCACCCAATTTATATCTTTATAACGAATATCTAATCCATAGGCTGCTACCCAATTACTTTCGGCTTCACCTCTATTTCCTGTCACCCAATAGGCTGCTGTTAACGCGGCTCGCATATCAGCAAACCGGGGATATTTACGGACTATATTTCGCATTTCCCGAATTGCTTTTTCTATTTGATTAGTTTCATATAAAGCTAGGGCGTAATTGGCTCTAGCAAAGGCAAAATTGGGGTTGATTTCTGTGGCTTTTTGGTAATCTAAAATGGCTGCTGGCCATTGTCCTAAACCTGCTTTAGCATTACCGCGATTATTATAGCCCATGGCATCTTGGGGATCTAATTCTAACACACGATTATAATCGGCGATCGCTTCTTCCCATCTCCCTAAACCTTCCAATGCTGTGCCGCGATTTAAATAAGGATCTGTCACATTGGGAGCAAGTTCTACGGCTTTATTATAATCAGCTAATGCTGCTGTTAATTTATTTTGACTAACACGAGAATTACCACGATTACTCCATGCTCCTGCATTGCTGGGAAATTTTTCAATGATTTGTGTCCAATAAGTTTCTGCTGTGACAAAATCACCTTTATTTGTGGCTATAAAGGCCTTAGTAGCTAATTCGTCTCCTATTTGTAACTCTTCTGCGGTTATAGTTTGAGTTTGTGCCATAACGGGTGTATTCCAACTAAAAACCATTAACAAACTCAGGAAAATGCTAATTAATTTAATCATCTAAGTAAGTGATATGCAACAATATTTATATTAATAATATAACAAAGAGTGGCAAATGGCGGTTTTTTTTTACAAACCACTCCAGATCGAGAGTACCCAGATGTAATTATAAACCAGATGTAATTATAAAAAAAATAAAAAAGGTGTTAATATCTCCTTTATAATTACTGAGAATTTACTCTAAAGGAAACAAAGCAATTGTTCTATCTTCACTCCCCGCAGCCAATACTTTACCATCTGGACTAAAAGCAATTGAGTTAATTACTGAATCATGGTACTTGATACTGGAAATTTCTTCTCCACTGTCTATTGTCCATATTTTCAGTGTTTTATCTTTACTCGCACTAGCCAATATTTGACCATTGGGACTAAAAGCTAGGGAAGAAATATGATCAGAATGTCCCGATAAGGTTCTTATTTCTTGACTAGTTTCTACATCCCAAAGTTTAATAGTTTTATCTTGACTACCGCTAATTAAAGTTTTCCCGTCTGGACTAAACGCAAGGGAAGTAATTCCTCCAAACCAATCAGAATGTCCTCTTAATGTTTTGACTTGATTTTCAGCTAATACTAAAATTTTGATGGTTTTATCATGACCACCCGCACCACTAGCTAATAGTTTACCGTCGGGACTGAAAGCTACACATAAAACTTCATCTGTATGACCTTGAAAAGAGTAAATTTCTTTTCTTGTTTCTAGTGACCACATTCTTACGGTTTTATCTTTACTACCACTAGCTATCAGTTTTCCTAAGGGACTAAATGCGACAGCATACACTTTCTCTTCATGTCCGATAAATGTGAAAATTGCTAGTCCTAGATTTATGTCCCATAATTTAATTGTTTTGTCATCACTTCCACTGATCAAAAACTGACTATCTGGACTAAAAGCTATTGAATTAATTCCCCTAGACCAACCATATTCTCCATCTCCATGTCCTTCTAAAATAGAATGTTTCTTGGTTGCTAAATCCCACAATATAATGATTTTATCATCACTTCCACTTGCTAAAAGTTTACCATTTGGACTAAAGGCTACGGAGAGAACTTTATTTTTATGTGTTTTGAGATTACTAAAAAATACTAATTTTCCAGTTTTCTCATCTATTAGAGATTTGGGAGGGGTTAGTTCTAGTGTTTCTGCTGTTTCTTGATCATTATCTTTTGGTTGTAAATTTGATTCATTTTCTATCTGTAACGGGTTGAACAAAGTATTTAATCCCCCTAATACATCCAATTTTTCCCAGGATTTGTTAAGAGAATTTTCAATGGAATCCAAGTTATTAATTTGGGAAATATCCTCTATTTTTTGGCTTGTTTCTTCCATGATTGGCTTTGGTTGTAAATTTGATTTATTTTCTACCTGTAACGGTTGTACCAAAGCTGTAAATAAATTATCTAATTCTGTTAACGCATCTAATTTTGTTAATTGTTGGGTAATCACATCAAGGATGTGATGATTTTGGGAAGTTTCAATTTCTTGCTTTTGTTTAATTTCACTTATTTCTTGGTTGTTTTCTGAAATTGTTTGATGTAATTTCTCTGTTGAGTTGTCAATTTCTGTAAATCGGGAATCAATCACTGCAATTTGTTGATTAATCTGGGAAAGTTCCCTATTTTGATTTTGTTGATTATTATTTAATTCTGTTAATTGCTGTAAATTGTTTTGATGGTCACTTTCCATAAAGGTTTCAATTTCTGTAAATCGGGAATCAATCACTGCAATTTGTTGATTAATCTGGGAAAGTTCCCTATTTTGATTTTGTTGATTATTATTTAATTCTGTTAATTGCTGTAAATTGTTTTGATGGTCACTATGGAAAGTGTCCATAAAGGTTTCAATTTCTGTAAATCGGGAATCAATCACTGCAATTTGTTGATTAATCTGGGAAAGTTCCCTATTTTGATTTTGTTGATTATTATTTAATTCTGTTAATTGCTGTAAATTGTTTTGATGGTCACTATGGAAAGTGTCCATAAAGGTTTCAATTTCTGTAAATCGGGAATTAAAGACTTGTATCTGTTGATTAAGTGATGATAATTCAGTTTTCAATTCAGCAATATTGTTTAAATATTCATCTTTTTCAAGATGGGAACTCAAGTTTTCTAGGGAAGTATCTAATTGCTGTAAACGATTATTGACAATTTGAATTTCTTGATTAACTGCGTTAAATTCTGTACTCAATTTTTGGATTGGGATTTGAATTTTCTCGTCAATAATTTGACTAATTTCTTGTTTATAAGTCTCGATTTTCCCCAAACTTTGATTAATTGCAATTTCAATCTTCTGGTCAATAATTTGACTTAATTGTTGTCTCCAAGTTTCGATTTGTTCTAGTCGTTGATTATATGTATTCATGGTTTTATTTAGTTGATCAAATTCTTCATCTGTATTTTGCAAATTTGTCTGTAATTGCTCAAGTGATTGTAATTGGGAATAATGAAACTGAGGACGATTAACTAAATTTAAAGTCACACTTAAACACAAGGGAATAAACCCATAAGCTACTTGTTGCGTCACTGTAGCTACTATTATTCCTAATATTGACAACCCTAAGCATACATACTCGCTAACTTTTAGCCACTGGTGATTATTCATCTTTGCTGGTGTTACTTGTCAAGTAGTGATTATAGCATATACCCGAATTATTTAAGAAGTGAGGGATCTAGATTTTTAGATTTTTACTTTGAATCCACTTACAATAATGATAACTGCTCCTTAGATGGCTTAAAACCCATGTGTTGATAAGCTGCTTTTGTCGCTATTCTACCCCTTTGTGTTCGGCTTAAATAACCTATTTGCATTAGATACGGTTCATAAACTTCTTCAATGGTTTGGGTGTCTTCCCCGGTAGTAGCAGCAATGGTTTCTAAACCCACTGGACCACCATTAAAGTTTTCAATTATTACACTGAGCATTTTTCTGTCTGTCCAATCTAAGCCACAAGGATCAACTTGAAATAACTGTAATGCTTCTGCTGCTACAGCTTCGTTAATTTCTATTAAGAGTTTTACTTCCGCATAATCACGGACTCTTTTTAAGAGTCTGTTAGCAATTCTTGGTGTTCCCCGTGAACGTTTAGCTATTTCCGTAGCCCCATCTAAACTAACTGCGGTCTCTAATAATTCAGCAGTGCGGAGAACAATCTGAGTTAGTTCTTCAACTTCATAAAAGCGTAACTTTTGAATTAAGCCAAAGCGATCGCGTAATGGTGAAGTTAAAGCTCCGACGCGAGTTGTCGCACCTACTAAGGTAAATTTAGATAAAGGTATACTTCTAATTCTGGCGCTAGAACCCTTACCTATGGTAATATCTAGGCGGTAATCTTCCATCGCTGGATACAAGATCTCCTCTGTCATCCGGGATAGACGATGAATCTCATCTATAAATAACACATCTCCCGGTTTGAGGTTGACCAATAACCCCACAATGTCCCGTGGTCTTTCCAAAGCTGGGGCGCTGGTAATTTTGTAGTTTACTCCCATTTCTGATGCTAAAATCATGGCCATTGTGGTTTTACCTAAACCCGGAGGTCCATACAATAACAAATGATCCAAGACCTCACTTCTCGACTTGGCTGCTTTAATGGCTATATCTAAAACATCCTTTAAATCCTGTTGTCCTATGTAGTCAGCAAAACGCTGGGGACGTATACTTTCTTCTGGTTTACCTTGTTCATTAATAGCAGCTTCTGACTGTAACAGATTTTCAGCAGCAGGTACTTTGGCTGATTTCTGTGGCTGTTTTACTTCTTTGTTGGGTTCTGGAGGCTGTTTTTTGGAGGAGATAATTGCCATAATTTTCGCTAATTCAGAAGTTCAGAAATCGGGATTTAGCACCGCTAAACCTTTACAGCAGTCAGGATCTAACACCAGTATAGGATATTTACGGTTACTTTCAATCCAGTGACAATGCCAAAAAATATAAATGTTTACATAAACATTTGTATTTACTTTTTAAGGTAATTTATCTGACTTAGTAGATAAGTATTTGAGTCAAATTAATTCTCTATTTTAGAAACAAAAAATATCATAAAGTATCTGGATTTATTGTCTGTTCTCTATTGGTGGTTTCTTTATTCTCTATTGGTGGTTTCTCTATTTTAAATATACAATTTATTTTGCATCACTACTTACAGGGTTGATAGTTAGTAATTCTGAAAATTTGCAGTTTTAACCCGGAACACTAAAAGAGTAATTGATAATTATTCAGTCCTATTTTGCAATTACACCCATACCTCCTTTAGTATATTTGAGTCTGGACAAAACCCATTGGATCTTGATCCACTCTTGTCATCTATTCCCCAATTGCCTTTACAATTAAAATTCCTAGCAATTACCAGGAGCAAAAAAGTATTATGTTGTCTAAAAGAATCTTACCTTGTCTAGATGTCAAAGCTGGCAGAGTTGTCAAAGGAATTAACTTTGTTGATCTCAAGGATGCGGGTGATCCGGTAGAACTGGCCAGGGTTTATAATGAAGCTGGTGCTGATGAGTTAGTATTTCTAGATATTACAGCCACTCATGAAGACAGAAACACGATTATTGATGTGGTTTACCGGACTGCTGAACAGGTCTTCATTCCCTTGACCGTGGGTGGAGGAATTCAAACCTTAGAAAATGTTAAAGATTTATTACGAGCTGGGGCTGACAAGGTTAGTATTAATTCGGCGGCGGTCAGAAACCCAGATTTAATTAATCAAGCCAGCGATCGCTTTGGAAATCAGTGTATTGTTGTAGCTATTGACGCTAGATGCAGACCTGATACGGAGAATCCGGGCTGGGATGTATATGTTCGCGGTGGTAGAGAAAATACTGGTATAGATGCTTTAGAGTGGGCTAAAGAAGTAACAAAAAGGGGGGCTGGAGAATTATTAGTCACAAGTATGGACGCTGATGGTACTCAAGCTGGTTATGATTTGGACTTGACAAAAGCGATCGCTGATGCTGTGGAAATTCCCATCATTGCTTCTGGTGGTGCTGGAAACTGTGAACACATTCACACTGCTTTAACTCAAGGTAAAGCGGAAGCCGCACTGTTAGCATCATTGTTACATTTTGGACAACTCAGCGTAGCACAAATTAAGAATTATTTGCAAGAACGTAATGTTCCTGTTCGTCTTCCTGCTTGATATCAGATCATAGCGACCAACTACCGCCGTCGAACATCAAACACAGTTTTCTGAAAGAGTGTTAAGATAATGGTACTACTATGAAGAAATATTAAGAAATATGTTGATTCCTATTTTAATCTTTGATGTGGCGCTTGTAGCATGGTCCCTACACCTGATGGAAAAAGCTTTTGAGCATAAAGAATTTTCTTTCATGTTAGCTGGTATGATAGTGGCATTAGCCGCAGTAGCAATGCTGGTGGTCTATTTTCTAATGGGACACTGTATGAGCTATTTGTTACAAATTTCTTAATTAGATCTTAATTAAAATAGAGGTCAAAATGATTCGGTGGACTAGGAAATGATATATAGATAGTTATCATCAACAGAATTAAGAGTTATCTATAGCCATTAGAGAAATTCAATTGTTATATTAAACTAAATCACTAGTATGTTAAGGATTTAGTAACTGTGCGAGATGATTTAGAGGAATTGGATATTAGTCATGAGGAACTGCAAAAATTGACTAACTTACCTGTTAATAATAAATTAATAATTATTACCGATATTATTCAGGAATTAAGTAGACAATTGCTAAAAAAAGTTAAAGGAACAGAAAATCCAACTTTAGTTTTTGCAGGACTTTCTATTTGCGTTTTTATATATCTCTTGGTAAAATCATCATTTTGGATACCATTGATTGTATTTACCTTATGGACGGGGGGAAGTATACAAACTATATTGTATTTACTATGGAAAGGAAAAAGTAGGTTTCTCAAACAACATCAGACAAATTCTTTACGGATTTTATTAAATGATGTAGAAAGATATAATTCCGTGATTAAAGCTATAGATATTAATGACCAAATCGAGGATGCTGGTAATTTAGGAGTGAGTATACAAGAAAGAGAAAAAGTATTAGCAGCACTAGAACTAACGAGGAATGATTTAATCCGCGCTTTAAAGACTGAGAGAATTTTGCGAGAGAATAAAAGTTTTATTATTACCAATTCTGATTTATTTGCTAATAATTTAGCAGCTTTAGCCTCAATGCAAATTACAGAGGAAGCCACAGAACATGGTAAATTATTAAATGAAGCTTTACAAATTTCCTTAGATGTGCAACAGGAAATGAAAAAGTTACAGAATAAGAGTTAAAATCAAAATACAATCATTAGACAATTAATAAATTTTGGCAATGAACTGGCAAGAAATTAGAGGTAATTGGGTACTTATTCCGCGTCACCCCGTGGGGATTATCCACTTTTTAGGTGGTGCATTTGTAGCTACTTTACCACATTTGACCTATCGTTGGTTACTGGAACATCTCGCTGCTAAAGGATATGTAGTGATTGCGACACCTTTTGTAAACACATTGGATCATATAGCGATCGCCAAAAATGTATTAATTAACTTTGAACACACCCTAGAAAGGTTACAAGAATCAGGAGAAATACGGAAGATTTACCTTCCTACCTATGGAATAGGACATAGTATGGGTTGTAAACTCCATTTACTTATTGGTAGTCTTTTTTCAGTGCAACGTGCTGGTAATATTTTAATATCCTTTAATAACTTTACTGCGAATGAAGCTATACCCTTAGTAGAACAGTTAAATTCTCAATTAAATTCTCAATTAGACATTGAATTTACACCTACACCCGCAGAAACTAACCAAATAGTACAGGAAAGTTATCAAATTCGGCGGAATTTATTAATAAGATTTAATAAAGATACTCTAGATCAATCGGCAGACTTAACAAAAATTTTACAAAAACTCTTTCCCGATATGATAACAACACAAACTTTATCAGGAAATCATACTACACCTTTAGGACAAGATATTAAATGGCAACCTGGAAGTTCTTTCAGTCCTTTTGATGCTTTAGGACAATGGTTAAAACAAGAAGTTTATCGAGATTTAAATCAATTAAAACAAGTTATGCTATTCTGGTTAAATCCCCTTTCATGAGTCTGATTCAATGTTTTCAGCTTGTAAAAAGCCTTGATTCCTAGCTGAGATTTCGTGCCTCACCCTCAGAAATGCGTTGGGTTTTACTCCCCTCAAACCCAGCTCCAAAAAAGGCAAAGTTATTGTAATTGATATTTATTTAAACTGTCATTATATCTCAGGTTATTGCCATATAAATTACCCTAAATTTAAGTTAAGGAAAGATTTAAAATTCCTACTCTCTGTGTCTGAAGGGACTAGACTGTGACAGGACTTACGCAAAATATCTCTCCCTAAACCCCCATTTCTCTGTGTTCTCTGTGTCTGGAGTGGTTCGTTTATTCCGTAACTCATGGGTGTCGTCCTATGTGAGACAAATACATAATTTTATTCAGTAATATCCAATGTTTGAAATATTAGTAATTGATGATGATCGCTCCGTACAAATATTTCTCAAAAGAATATTAGAAAAACAAGGTTATGAAGTGATTACTGCTAGTACCGGAGAAGAAGGAATTTTAAAAACCTTGGATTCACCTCCATCCCTAATTATATGTGATTGGATTATGCCCGGGTTGAGTGGTTTAGAAGTGTGCGATCGCGTTAAAAAAGATCCCAGATTATCTACCACATTTTTTATTTTATTAACATCTTTAGATTCAGTCGCTAATCGAGTCAGGGGATTAGATGCTGGTGCTGATGATTTCATCACCAAACCTATTGAACAAAATGAGCTACAAGCAAGGGTCAGAGCCGGTTTACGTCTACATCAATTAAGTCAGGATTTACATAGCCAAAAGCTACTTTTAGAAACAGAATTAGCCGAGGCCACAGAATATGTAAAATCCCTTTTACCTCTACCTATAAATAACCCTTTGCGGGTCAAGTTTAAATTTTTGCCATCGCGGCAACTTGGTGGGGATTGTTTTGACTATAATTGGCTTGATCCTGATTCTTTGGCCATCTATTTGTTAGATGCTGCTGGCCATGGACTGAAAGCAACTTTACCCTCTATTTCTGTATTAAATCTATTACGTTCCCGCGCTCTCAAGGATTTAAATTACTATCAACCTAGCCAGGTTTTAGCGGCTTTAAACAATACCTTTCAAATGAATTATCAAAATGATAAGTATTTGACAATTTGGTATGGAGTTTATAATCGAGTTAGTCGTCAGTTAACATACTCTAGTGCTGGCCATCCACCAGCAATTATTGTTGCTGGGAACTCCCCTATTAACACAGAAGTAAAAAGATTAAAAACTCCGGGAATGCCGGTGGGGATGTTTCCTGAAGCCAAGTATGTTGATGCTTCTTGTTATATTGAAAAATCTAGCATCCTTTATATTTTTAGTGATGGTGCTTATGAAATTACTCAACCAGATGGTACTCTTTGGAGTTTAGAAGGTTTAATTCAGATTTTCATTAGCTTACAGTATTCTGTTGAGAACCAACTTGATTATATACTGGATTATTTAATTAACTTAAACTCCAAAGAGACATTTGAGGATGATTTATCTATTCTCCAAGTCAAATTTGATTAATTAACTGGCAGAAACTAAAAGATTTTCAAATGCTTCTTGACTGGGAACAATTGTAAATTTATTATCCATACCAGTTAATTCAAATAGCATCTTAACTTGCTCATTAGTTGAACAAATAACCATCTTGATCCCAGCTGCTTCCAACATTTTAAATGTGACAACTAGAGTCCCTAAACCAAAACTATCCATAAAGGTGACACTATGACAATCAATCAACACAATTTTGATGCCACTAGCAATCACCTCTTGAATATTTTCATGAAATTCTGATGAGGTACTAGCATTAAAGTTACCGCTGATGACAACCACTTTTACCTGCTGATTCATAATATCCTAATCTTGATTTAATTTAAGAATGTTCTGATTGTGATGTTGTTATTATATACTAAATATTTAGATAATATAAAAAATATTTAGTCTATTTATTCAACAAAAACATCAAGTGTTATTTAATTAAGAATACATGAAAGTTTCTGAAAAATAAAACAAGAAACTTCAATATTTTCTGATCTATTTATCAACAGAAAATAAACTTTACATCGGACTTACCCTAGCTCGATATAGCAACTGATCATATTGCGTATAGCCTGTATAACGTACCTTAACGATCTCTCCTGGTTGTGCTGTTCCCTCCAGTAATTGATGCAATTGCGGATTATAGGGGATTTGATCACCCACAGAAGCGATCGCCCTCACACCCCAGGCCTGTAATAATGCCTCTAAAGGCTTATCTACCAAAGGTAATATTTTTACTGCTGCTAACTGGTGATCCTCCCTAGCTCTATAGGCCGCTGTTGGCCATTGTAGCAGCAGTGATTCTAATATTTGTAAACTTGACCGCTGAAATTCCTCTTGTAATAATTCCCTTTGTTGTAACATTGACAACGATATTCTTTTATGCTCATTTTGTAATTCTGTTATTTGTTGTAATAAGTCTATATTATAGTCTTCACGCTGAGTTTTTGCTGTTTTCAATGATAAACCCTGAACACCAAAAGTTTCTGCTAATTCACCCCCAGATATTTGCAAAACCTGTGATATTTTTAGTAATACCTCCACCCGCATCTGCCGAATTTTTCCCCTCCGTAACTGCAAAATTTGCCACTGGGAAACACCGGCAGCCAGACTCAAGGATTTAAAACTGGCAAAACCGACCTTTTGCATTAAATTTTGCAAATTCTGGGTGAAGTCAGCTTGGGACATGGATGACAAGGGATAAGGCATTGATAGCCATTATAACCTTTATATGACTTTATTCTTCTAGTCAACTTCCGAGCATCCAAGTAGTTTTTTTCATCTACCTGCATCCTTTGAGCATAATGACTTTTACAAAAGGCGTAATTGTATTCTAGAAGCGTATAAGCGAAAAACATATAAAAACATATAATTAGGTAATAGGCAAAAGGGTTTGAAACGGTTAATTATTCAAAATCTTGCCGATAGCATAAGGGTAATTAGAATTAGTCTTCATGAAAATATTTTTTTGGCATTCTTCCTACAGATTAATCACAACCCTGTGTTTATTGGGATTGACTGCTGCATCAGAACCAGTAAGCAAGAATCAGGATGTAGAATTAAAAATTGGCATTGTGCAGCGATTTGGGGCTAAACCCACCGACAAATTAGAATTAGCCCCCACAAAAGGCGATCGCTTAACATTGAAATTTGCCGTCGGTAATCAGCAGCAAACCTTAACTACCGACCAACCCATCCAGTTAACAACAGTCATGAGAACCTTGATCCAGCGGGAGATTAAGGAGGTATTAGTTTTGGGTGACTTCCGTACCTTTGAAACAGCCGAAGATAGCGCCAACTACTGGCGTTCCCAAGGTATAGAAGTAGAAATAGCCCAGCCAGAACGCTGGCAAGTATGGGCAAAACGGGACGTTTACAGCACTCCCTTAATTCGCCGTTTGCTATTACAAAGTATAAAAACATCTGGTGATCAAAATGCTTATTTAGCCACAAATATTCGCCAACAAGTACCAAAAATTACTTGGAATGTCAATGGTAAAAAGTACAGTCCAAATTATCTAGAAGTAAGTACAAGTAAAGATATAATTAAGGTCAAGGCAGGTAATCAAACCGAAACAACCCCCCAAAAAAACTTGAACTATGGGGGAAGAATGACTTTACAGCCCAATGCTTACGGGAATTACACCTTAGTCAATACAGTACCATTAGAAACCTATATCCGTGGAGTTTTACCCCATGAAATTGGTACAAACGCGCCAAAAGCAGCCCTAGAAGCACAAGCCATTATTGCTCGCACTTATGCCTTACGCAATGTCCGCAGATTTGCAGTAGATAACTATCAGTTATGTGCTGATACTCACTGTCAAGTTTATCAAGGACTCAGCGGAGTTGCTAAGAATACAGATCAAGCCATTGCCTCTACTAGAGGTCAGGTTCTTACTTATAAGAATGAAATAGTTGATGCTTTGTATTCTTCCACTACAGGTGGTGTAACTGCTAACTTTAGCGATATTTGGAATGGTGAAGACCGTCCGTATTTAAAACCAGTTATAGACGCTGCTAATAGTAATATTTGGAACTTGTCTAATCAGAATTTAGCAGATGATCAGAATTTCCAGAAATTTATCGCCCTGAAGGACGGATTTAATGAGAGTACATGGGATGTATTCCGTTGGCGCAGAGAAACTGATATCAATACAATTACCAAAGACTTGCAAAAATTTTTACGTGCTAAAAAAAGCCCTGACAGCAAATTCCAAACAATTCAGGCCATGTCTATCGTTCAACGCAGTCCCAGCGGCAGAATTTTAAAATTAGCTGTGAAAACAGATATCGGTATTTTTACTTTACAAAAAGATGAAGTTCGCAGTGCTTTTGCAGCACCCATTAGCACGCTTTTCTATATTGAACCTCTTAACAAAGGACAAAGGAATATTTGGGGATATGCTTTTATCGGTGGTGGCTTAGGACATGGCGTGGGTTTGAGTCAAACAGGCGCTCAGAATTTAGCCAAGTTAGGTTGGTCTAGCGCCAAGATTCTAGAATTTTATTATCCTGGCACTAAAATTAAAGGCAATAAGTAATTGGGGAATTGGTAGAAAATCTGACTCAGTAGCCCATCCCCAATCCCCGGACTGAATTATTATTGCAAATAGCTGATAGCTAAAGCTTAGTAGATGTCTTCTTCTTTATGGGTATAGATTTCAACATCAGAAGTAGGTCTAGCAACACAAGTCAAAACATATCCAGCTTCGATTTGATCATCATCTAAGAAAGATTGATCAGATTGGTCAACAGTACCGGATTTGATTTTACCCGCACAGGTTGAACAAGCGCCAGCGCGACAGGAGTAGGGTAAGTCTAATCCTTGATCTTCAGCAATATCTAGAATATATTCATCTTCGGGAACTTCAATAGTTGTGTCTAAACCTTCGGCTTCGTTGATAAGTCTCACTTTGTAAGTAGCCATTTAATTATCCTCTCTTGTGAAATCGGCAGTATAAGTTATTTTGATGCAAATCATAGGGCTATTCTCATAGAACCAGCCGCTGGTTTAAATTTGCTTCAATTCTGATACTAAGGGAAAAGTTACAATTTATAACAGAAAATCGCACCCGATTAGAAATGAAATTTATTTACAGAAGACTAATAAGTTTTTATTATCTAAAATCCTGTTTTAGATAGATGTCAAATTACATCTTGGTGAGTGGGACTGATGAAAATGCGCGGTACTGATAGAATGAGACGATATTTGTGAATGAAGTTGCTGCTATAGCTAACAACTGACTAAAATTAAAGGTAGCAAGAAATTGGGGAATTGGTAGTAACTCTGACTCAGTAGCTCCCAATCCCCGGACTCAATTCTTGTTGCTAATAGCCAGATAGCTAAGGCTTAGTAAAGGTCTTCTTCTTTGTGGGTTTGGATAGTAACATCAGAAGCAGGATAAGCAACACAAGTCAGAACATATCCAGCTTCGATTTGATCATCATCTAAGAAAGACTGATCAGATTGGTCAACTTTACCGGAAACGATTTTACCCGCACAGGTTGAACAAGCGCCAGCGCGACAGGAGTAGGGTAAGTCTAGACCAGCTTCTTCTGCTGCATCTAAAATATATACATCATCGTCAACATCAATAGTTTTGTTTAAACCTTCCTGTTCGTTGATAAGTGTCACTTTGTAAGTAGCCATTTAATTATCCTCTCTTGTGAAATCGGCTCTATAAGTTATTCTGATGCAAACAATAGGGCTATTTTGATAGAAGTAGCCGCTGGTTTAAATTTGCTTCAATTCTGATACTAAGGGAAAAGTTACAATTTATGACGGAAAATCAACCCCGATTAGAAATGAAATTTATTTACAGAAGACTAATAAGTTTTTGTTATATAAAGTCTTGACCTGGATAGATGTCAAACTGGACTTGACGAGTCAGGAATTATGATACTTATAAAATGGAGGTGTCAGACATTTCCTAATGCTGACCTGTTGATAAAATACTCATGGCATTAAACCCAAACATTGAAAACTGGTGATAAATCATGTATAATCATAGACCACCTTTATCCACAAATAGTCTGCGGGTGGGTTTAGTCGGTACCGGCTATGCTGCTAAACTTAGGGCTGAGGCATTGCGACAAGATCCGCGCAGTGATTTAATAGCTATAGCTGGTAATCCCCAAAGAACAGCCATTTTAGCCACAGAATACGCAATTGAGGCTATGAGTTCTTGGCAACAGCTAGTAGAACGGGAAGATTTGGATTTGGTGGTCTTATGCACTATTAATCAAGATCATGGCAAAATTGCCCGCGCTGCTTTGGAGAGGGGTAAGCACGTAATTGTTGAATATCCCCTGGCTTTAGATGTCAAGGAAGCCGAAGAACTAATTATTTTAGCAAAAACAGTCAATAAGCTATTGCACGTTGAACACATTGAATTATTGGGGGGTTGGCATCAAACGTTAAAACAACACTTATATCAACTGGGTGATTTGTTTTATGTTCGCCATAGTACCCTGAATCCCCAACAGCCAGCGCCGCGCAAATGGACTTATAATCATGAAATGTTTGGTTTTCCCTTAATTGGGGCTTTATCTCGATTAAATCGTCTGATTGATTTGTTTGGTGAAGTTTTTAGCGTTAACTGTCATCAACGATATTGGCAAATTGAACCAAATTATTACCAAACCTGTTTCTGTTCAGCCCAGTTGTGCTTTGACAGTGGTTTATTGGCACAGGTAGTTTATGGCAAGGGTGAAACTTTGTGGCAATCAGAACGTAAATTAGAGGTTCATGGTGAAAATGGGGGGATAATTCTCGATGGTGATACGGCAATGTTAATATTAGGCCAAGGAACGCAGTTAATTGAGGTGGGTACACGTCGGGGTTTATTTGCCAAAGATACAACTATGGTATTAGACTATTTATTTGATGCTAGTCCTTTATATATCACTCCAGAACAAAGCTTGTATGCCCTCAAGGTAGCAGATGCTACTTATAGAGCAGCAACGACTGGGTTAACTGTATTTTTAAAAGAGTAAATTAAAATTTGATGAAAACAGAAACTATAGTCATTTTATCCCAGCGGGAAATAGAAAAAATGCGTCGCGCTGGCCGCTTGGCCGCTAAATTGTTACAATATTTAGAACCTTTGGTGAAACCAGGAGTAAGTACCCTAGAATTGAATGATGAGGCGGAAAGATGGACGCAAAAGCATGGAGCAAAAAGCGCTCCTTTGGGTTATAAGGGTTATCCTAAGTCAATTTGTACTAGTGTAAATGAGGTAATTTGTCACGGTATTCCCAATGCTAAACAAATTCTCAAAGATGGGGACATTATTAATATAGACGTGACACCCATTCTGGACGGTTATCATGGTGATACATCAAAAACATTTCTGGTTGGTAGTCCTTCTCCAAAAGCCCAAAAATTAGTAGAAGTGACACAAAAGTGTCTAGAATTGGGAATCGCAGAGGTGAAACCAGGGGCGAAAATTGGGGATATTGGGGCGGCTATTCAAGAATATGCTGAGTCTTTCGGCTTTTCCGTGGTGCGGGATTTTGTCGGTCATGGAATTAGTAATGTTTTCCATACAGCACCCGATATTCCTCATTATGGCATTAGGGGTAGAGGTAAAAAACTTAGACCCGGTATGGTGTTTACTATTGAACCAATGATTAATGAAGGAACTTATGAGCCGGAAATGCTTAGTGACGGTTGGACTGCGGTAACCAAGGATCGCTTGCTTTCTGCCCAATTTGAACATACTATTGCTGTGACGGAGTCTGGGGTGGAAATTCTGACTTTACCAGAAAATTGATGATTTTTCTCACGCAGAGCCGCAGAAGACCAAAGAGAGGAGTTTGAGAAATTTTTTGGTTTTTATAGGTCAATTTACCAAGTCCAATTTTTTCTGTTAACGGATTTTGACTGTAATTTGATAGGTTTTGATGGGGGGAATATTTTTTTCCCAAGCCCGTGAATATTGGAGTTTTAGCTGGGTTGAACCGGAGTTTTGGGCTAAAAACCGAAAAACTTGATTTTCAGGTGATCCTACTAATTTGACTTTGGATTCTCCTGCTGCTGTTGGTAATGGTTCAAATACTGAATCTCCCAAGGGTTTGAGTTTTTGAGGATCATTTTTAATGATTTGCCAATTATAACCTGTTGATGGATTGGCTGATAATTTAATTATCAAAATTTTACCTTTTTCTAGGTTGATTTGTTTGTGATTGTTGCTATCGTTGATGGTTATTTCTGATTTAGAGGGCGGATTTTTGGCTGTGGTGCTAACTTGGGAAATAATACCCAAGGTAGTTAATAAGGAAAGAATTAAAAAAACTCGTTTAGTTACAGTCATGATTTCAACCTATTAATTGTCAATGTCCTCTTATCTACCTAATTTATTGGGAATTCCTTCACAACCTCCCGGAATGGTATTTCTGGTTTTTTCTCCACACCAAGCACAACAGTAGTAATGAGTAGCTGGGGACATTCTTTGTGCATTAGTGAAGTCAGCATTTTCAATAACTGCACCAGTGTGTTCCCCGGTTTCGTAGTTGGGTGGTTGAGTGCGACTGCGGGGAGATGCTTGTTCTACTAAACCATAAAATAGACGAACTCCGTTTAAATCGGTATTACTGAGATTGGCTTCATATAGTATTGTTCGGGAAAGGTTAGCTTTTACTAAGTCACAATTACTAAGATTAGCACGGACGAGATTGGCTTCACTTAAATCTGTCCAGCGTAAATCATTATCGGCTAGATCGGCACCTGCTAACATCACACCTAAGTCTATGACGCGCACTCCTTCCAAACGATCTTCAGCATAACCACCACTACCATCTAGAATAGCTCTTCCTAAACGGCGATCGCGTTGTAGGGGGGTAAGTAATTTAGAACGGGAGAGAAATCGCAGAATTTTGGCTTTACCACTACCATCTACACTACTGAATATAGCAGCAGTACGTCCTTCGGCGATCGCTCTTTCTTGCGGCCAGTCTTCTAATAATCCTTCTTCGTCCAATATTAGGTCAGAAACTCCTTGAAAGTAGGAGTCTATGGTTTGTTGTTGGGTAATGACGTTTTGCTGTACAGTTAGTAGGTTTTGTTGAATAGTTAGGTCTTTAGAAATTACATATTGTCGCCATGCTACATAAACGGCGATAATGGCAATGGCAATTTGTCCTAAAGCCCCAAACCATTCTGCTAAAGTACCAGAGGCTTCCCAATTAATTCTCTTTCCCCAAAGTAGTAGACTATGACCCAAATTAGTAAATCTGAATAAGCCAATTATTGCTACTATTACTCCTATAAAACCAACAAACACATTTCTATCTTGAGGTGAAAACCATTGTTGAATGATATCTTGCCACCAAGGGTAAAGTATCAATAGTGATAACAGCAAAGTTGCCAAAGTTCCCAAAATCCCCAGCCATGAGTTATTAATGACAATACTAATTAAAGTTATGGCCATGGACAAGCTAGTAAATAATAAAATCCTTGGGGTAATCAGGACTTGAATACGGGAATTGTCACTAAAAAAAGCAGAAATTTCTTTGAAAATATTTGTTTTCACGGAAGATTGTGCCGATACTTGTTTTTTCTCCGGTTCTACTTTTGTTAATGATTGATTACTTTCAGTAATTTCCAATTCATCTTCTTGATTTATCTGTGGGGAAGGTAGGTGGGATGAATCAGATTCATTAATAGTCATATTTTTTTCCTCCAATTAACTCACCATAAATTGAAACATAAATTGAAACATAAATTGAAACGCCGCGAAAACACTTGTATTAACAGTATTATACACTCCCGACCTTGGCTAAATGAGTTAGTGAGAAAATTTCCTGGCTGCAAAAGCAACAAATAGGTGATTTGATCACAGATCCTTGAGAATTTTTCTGTAGCATCACTCTTTGATATTTGTAAAACTGCTGATACTTGGAGCAAGCGTAAAAAAGTTTTTTAGTGAAAAGTAGGATTCAAGTCAGTAGAAGAAAGCAGAAAGCAGAAAGAGGAAAGAGGAATCATAAAAAGATAATTGATTTATGGAGGATGATTATGGTATTGTATGGGTAGTTTTTGAAAAGTTTATCGAAATCTTAATTTTAAATTTGCAGAATCAAAAAATAATTGATAATAATTAGTTGATTTTGATACTGCTTTTAAATTACAATCAGTTCTAGGATCATTATATGAGTTTTGTAGGAGCAGTATGGTAATTTGGCGAAGCTTAATTGCCTCTAGTTTAATCAGTTTGATGATAATTGGCTGTAGTGACCCGGCAAATTATTCATCTGAAAATGCTAAACAAGTTGTTCAAGAAAGCAATGTTAATCAACTGATTACAGAAGTACAAGACAGTCAAAAGGCAGAAAATTTACTAATACAAGCTAATGGTTTATTAGATGCCCGTCGTTATCAAGAAGCTTTAGTATTCTATAATCGGGTGATAGCTATTAAAAATGATAGTGCGGAAACATGGGTAAATCGGGGAAATGCTTTGATTGCTTTACAACAGTACCCAGAAGCTGTAGAATCCTATGATAAAGCCATCGCAATTCGCCCAAATAAAGATGAAGCCTGGTATAATCGTGGTAATGCTTTAACAGCTTTACAACATTACGAAGAAGCCGTAAAATCTTATGATGAAGCGATCGCTATTGACCACAATAAACATGAAGCTTGGATTAATAGAGGAATTGCGTTGACAAAATTACAGCGCTACAAAGAGGCTTTAGCATCTTACAACCAAGCAACTACTATTCGTCCTAATTTGCATCAAGTTTACTATAATAAAGCTTGCAATTATGCCTTACAAAATAATTTAGAACTGACAATTGAAAACCTCAAGAAAGCTATCGAACTTTTCCCCAAAAAATATCAACAATTGGCGAAAAATGATAGAGATTTTGATAAAGTTCGGAATGAAAAACGGTTTCAGGAGTTATTACAATAAATATGACAACTGGGGTACAAACTTATCTGTGTTTGATGTCCGATTTCTGTAATTATAACCATGGGAAATGCTATAGTATTGACATATAACAGATACAGGTAACTGAGGAAATTTCCTTTAATTAATAATGAATAAGCTGGCTAATGTTTTTATCGAGGGGATAATTGCTTTTACTGTGACTAATATTGACGATATGATGATTCTACTACTATTGTTTTCGCAAATAGATAGTAATTTTCGTAAACGTCATATTTTCATTGGTCAATACCTCGGTTTTTTTGCCATTATTATGTTGAGTTTACCAGGATTTTTTGGCGGTTTATTCATACAGCGAGAATGGTTGGGATTATTAGGAATATTACCCATAGCTATTGGTATGAAACAACTGATTAATCAACAAACAGAAAGTACGGAAGTTCAGACAGTTAATCCTGATTTTCGACGGTTATTACACCCTAACCCTGTATTCTCTTTTTTCTTGAGCATTTTACACCCAAATACTTATCAGGTTGCGGCTATTACCATTGCTAATAGCGGTGACAATATTAGTGTTTATATACCTCTATTCGCGGGTCAAGATTTTGTTAGTTTAGGCATAATTATAGCTGTATTTTTAGCTATGGTAGGAGTTGGCTGTGGTATTGCTTATCTATTGACCAGTCAAGTTACTATTGGTTATATTTTAAGTCGCTATGGTCGGGCTATTATTCCCTTTATATTAATGGCCTTGGGGTTATTTATTCTGTACGACAGAGGCACATTTAAGCTACTAACTCAAATTGCTATTTAGAGATTGCTACTTTTACGGATTTTACATACAATGTAGTCTAAAAATTCATCTTAATCATGTCACAACTTCAGCGTATTACCATTAATCCCCAACAACTTCAAGAAAACCAACTTTTATTAACACCTCAACAGCAACATTATTTGCTGCGGGTGTTGCGGTTACGAGATGGTGATAAATTTATTGCTATGAATGGTATGGGTAAATGGTGGTTAACTAAGTTACAAGGAACACAAGGAGAGATTGTAGAAATACTAGAGGTAAAAACGGAATTACCTGTATCTATTACTTTAATGATGGCCTTACCAAAAGGGAATGGATTTGATGAGGTTATCCGCTGTTGTACGGAATTAGGTGTAACTTATATTGCTCCACTTTTAAGCGATCGCAGTTTATTAAATCCCAGTCCCCAAAAGCTAGAACGTTGGCGGCGCATAGCATCAGAGTCCGCTGAACAGTCAGAAAGAGCAGTGATTCCTACTATTCTAGAACCAGTAGCTTTTAAGACTGCTATAAATGAAAATACAGCCAGTCATAGTTATATCTGTGAAGCCCGTGGTGATTATCCTCACTTAAAGCAGGTGATAAATAATGCTAACACTGCAAGTGAGATCATTATTGCTATTGGACCAGAAGGGGGGTGGACAGATCAAGAGCTAGAAATAGCTGTAAGATCGGGATTTGTAGCCACTTCTCTGGGTTGTCGTATTCTCCGCGCAGTTACAGCGCCCATAGTTGCGATATCCTTAATAGCAGCAAATTTTGAATTAAGCCCTTGAAATCAGCAAAACAACATCTAATTCAACACCTAATTATTTTTACTCGTTATCCAGAACCAGGAAAAACAAAAACCCGGTTAATACCAGTTTTGGGTGATATTGGCGCTGCTAACTTGCAAAGACAGATGACTGAACAGACCATTTTGCAAGTTAAAGAATTACAAAATCTGATCAAATTATCTGTAGAAATACGTTTTACTGGTGGTAATTTAGAAAAAATGCGAAATTGGTTAGGAAATGACTGGTTATATCAATTTCAGGGTGAGGGAGATTTAGGTCAAAGAATGGAGCGATCGCTTGTAAATGCGTTTAATCAAACAGCAAAACAAGTAATTATCATTGGTACTGATTGTCCCGATTTAAACTCACAAATTTTACTAACTGCTTTTGAGAAATTGCAAGTTTTTAATCTTGTTCTAGGTCCAGCCATTGACGGTGGTTACTATTTAATTGGGTTACAAAAACCAGCAGCGGAATTATTTACAAATATCCAGTGGGGTACGGCTGAAGTATTTGCAAAAACACTAGAAATTGCGGAGAAATTGAATTTATCAATAGGTTATTTGCCATCTTTAGCAGATATTGATCGTCCAGAGGATCTTGAAAGTGAGTATGATTAGTTTCAGCCAAAAAGTAAATGATTAGAGGAGAAAATTATGATTATATTATTATGCATTGAGGGAAAAATTTGATAAAATAACCTAGAGAAAATATCAACCCCGTTTAATTTTCAAGAAACCATGTTTGAAATCCCTCCAGCATTTTCAGTATTAGGTTTACCAGTTCATGTTATGGATGATTATCCAGACTGGTTATTATATTCTTTAAAAGCAGGTAAAGGAACTCATGTAGTTACCCTTAATTCAGAAATGACCATACAAGCAGAAAAAAATCCCACCCTAGCAAATATTATTCAAAATGCTGAATTAGTAATTCCTGACGGTGCGGGAGTTGTGCTGTATTTACAGTATTTATTAGGGAAAAAAATACAACGTATTCCGGGAATTGAATTAGCAGAAAAACTGTTACAAACAGTTGCGCAAAAACAAATATCTGCGTCAATATTTTTCTATGGAGGCGCACCAGGAGTAGCCGTAAAAGCAGCAGATTTATGGAAACAAAAACTTCCGACACTAACTATATCAGGAACACATTCTGGTTATCATTCACCAGAAGAAGAACAAGAATTATTGCAAAGCCTCAGTCAACTACAGCCACAAATAATATTTGTTGGTTTAGGAGTTCCGCGTCAAGAATTATGGATTTCTAAAAATCGCCATTTATGTCCTAACTCAATTTGGATAGGTATTGGTGGTAGTTTTGATATTTGGTCAGGAACAAAAACACGCGCTCCCAACTGGTTAGCAAATAATAACTTAGAATGGCTATATAGATTATATCAAGAACCTTGGCGTTGGCGACGGATGTTAGCCCTACCAGAGTTCGTTTTTAAATCCTTAATTTACAGCAGTTTTGGGGCAAAAGTGCTAGAAAAATGATTAATAATCTGTAGCAAGATGGATAAAAATTTGCTATTTGACAAACCTCCAAATTTGTGTAGAGAATCAACAAAATCTAAAATCCAGAATCCCGATGTGATGAACGGAATAAATGGTCATGTTGAGGATGATATAAACGGGAGCGTCCGGTTACTGGTAAAAGTGCTGGACTGATTACATAAAGTGTAGTTCTTTGTAATTTTTCTTCATGAGTACAAGCGGTCATTTGTGCTAAAGTAACAACGCGGATTTTTTCATCCGGCCAGCCTAAGCGATAGCAAATTGCTACGGGAGTCTCTGGATTATAATGTTCTAACAACTGAGTTTGTGCTTCAGTGATATGATGGACACTCAGATATAAACATAAGCTGGCCTGATGTGCTGCTAAACTGGCTAATTCTTCCCTAGCAGGAACATAAGTGCGGCCACTAATACGAGTGAGGATAATAGTTTGTACCAAACCAGGAACAGTTAACTCAATTTTCAATTTAGCTGCGGCTGCTTGAAAAGCGCTGATACCGGGAATAACTTCAAAAGGAATATTAGCTGCTGCTAATAGCTGCATTTGTTCATGAATAGCGCTATAGAGACTAGGATCACCAGAATGCAGTCTCACGACGGATTTATGGGCTACTACGGCATCAATCATCAGTGGTAAAATTTCTTCTAGAGTCCGATTTGCCGTTTTGATAATTTCCGCATCTGGACGACAAACAGCTAAAATCTGTTCAGGAATCAAAGAATCTGCAAATAAAATCACATCAGCCCTAGCCAACAACTTTTGCGCTCTAACCGTTAATAAATCGGGATCTCCCGGTCCTGCCCCCACAATATAAACTGCTGGATTTAGGGGATTTTGGTAGTCATTAACACTTAAATTACTCGTATATTCCTTCATTAACTTTGCTCTGAAAAACTCCGACAAAAAACTTTTGGCAAATCCTTCAGTACCCTTCCGGATTCACTACTTTTGAGTTGTAGAAATAGATGGTAGATGCACCCTGGTTAAGCCCTGGAGATTAATTACTCTGGGGCATTTTTTATTTTTAGTTAATCTCCTTTGAAAGAGGAAACAACATCAGGTAAAGGACGCTTGAGTACATACAGCCAAGCTAAACCAACCAGTCCTAAAAACATTCCTCCTAAACTGACCATTTGTGCCATTCGTAAAGGTCCTAGCATTAAGCTATCCATGCGTAAACCTTCAATCCAAAACCGCCCGAAGCTGTAGGCTACCGAGTAAACTAAAAATAAAGTCCCTACTTTCAAACGTGGTTTTTGAGATAAAGCCCGAAAAAACAAAGTTAGCAATAGTGCAAAAACCATGAAATTCCACAAAGATTCATAGAGAAAAGTGGGATGAAAATATTCAAAATTAACTAAATCCAAAGGACGACGTTCTGGGGGAATATACAACTTCCAAGGCAAATTAGTGGGACGGCCAAAGGCTTCCGAGTTGAAAAAATTCCCCCACCGGCCAATTGCTTGCCCTAAAATCAAAGAAGGTGCGACTAAATCAGTTAATTGCCAAAAAGATATTTGATTAAGTTTAGCAAAAATCAACGCCGCGACGACACCGCCAAGAATTGCCCCATGAATAGCAATACCTCCTTCCCAAATGGCAATGATCTTTTCTGGGTGTTGAGAATATTCTGACCATTGAAATAAGACATAATAGAGCCTAGCTGCGGGAATAGAGGCAATTACCAGCCAAATTGATAAATCATTGAGTAAATCTGGGTTAACGTGACGACGTTTGGCCAGATATTGGGAAAGGGTGACACCAATTAAGACAGCAGTGGCAATTAATAACCCATACCAGCGAATAACAATTGGTCCGAGTTTAACTATAATCGGACCGGGAGAAGTAAATTGAAACCCCAAGGGCAAAATCGAAAAATCTACTACCATGGAAAATTATCTATAGGAATATGAAATCTACAAAGACAAAGACAATAATAAAGCAATCTTGCAATAGGCAATCTTGCAAGAGGTTTTCAGCGATTTTACCTTTCTTTACACAGTTTGGTTTTATTGTGTTAACTTACTTAAGTAGGTTAGCGTTAAAAATTGTCGTTATGACAAGGGAACAGGGAACTCTTAACTGGGAAGAGGTTTTGGGCAACTTTACTTTTCGTTACTTATGTCGGTTTTTTTCCATTCACCTACTTAGTCACTAATTGCCAATCATGAAGCATGAGATGTTAGACTTAACTAAGTTATGGAAAAAAGCTGTTAGTTTATTTAATATTTAGACCTAAAATAACATTGTGATTGCTATTTATCCTGGTAGTTTTGATCCCATCACCTTGGGACACTTAGACCTAATTCAGCGTAGTAGTCGCCTGTTTGAACAGGTGATAGTTGCCGTCCTTCGCAATCCAAATAAGATACCATTATTTACAGTCGAGCAAAGATTAGAACAAATTTGTATAGCTACAAAACATTTACCAAATGTAGGAGTAGACAGTTTTGATGGTTTAACTGTAGAATATGCTCAAATGCAACAAGCACAAATTTTGTTGCGGGGGTTAAGAGCGGTATCTGATTTTGAAATTGAGCTACAAATGGCTCATACCAATAAAACACTGTCTACTCAGATTGAGACAGTTTTTCTAGCGACATCAAATGAGTATAGTTTTTTAAGTAGTAGTGTGGTAAGAGAGATTGCCCGGTTTGGTGGCTCTGTTGATCATCTTGTTCCCTCACACGTTGCCCGAGATATATACCAATGCTACAACCAAGTTCAATCTCTGCCCATGAGTCCAACCAAAACGGAAAAAATCCTACCCCACGGGAGTACGTAAAGGCAATCCCTCAAGACGGGACACTGCCAACACCTGGGGTAGATATTCAGCAAGAACTCAACCGCTTAGAGGACATAATTCTCTCTAGCATGAGGATTCCTTTAACGGGACGTACCCTAGTAGATGAAGATAAATTACTCGAACAACTTGATTTTATCCGCATATCTTTGCCGGCGGTTTTCCAGGAAGCATTAGATATTTTGGCACAAAAGGATGAAATTCTCTTAGAAGCCGAAGAATATGGACAACAGGTTGTAGACGTGGCCCAAGCCAAAAGGGCGCAAATTTTGGCTGAAAGTGATATTATCAAGCAAGCACAAAGGGAAGCTGACCAACTGCGGCGACAAGTCCAACAAGATTGTGAAGCGATGATGCAAGAAACTATCGCAGAGGTTGAGCGTAAGCGTCGCGCTTGTCAGCAAGAGTTAGAAGAAATGCGCCAAACTGCAATTGCTCAAGCTCAAGAGATTGAAGATGGTGCTGATAAATATGCTGATCATGTTTTGAGTAATATGGAACAGGATATTCAAGAAATGTTACAAATTATTACTAATGGTCGTAAACAATTACGTGGGGATAATCCACAGCGGACTGCCAATAATTCTCATAATTCTAAAAAGAGCTTTCCTAAGTCAACAACAAAATAAACAAAACTAATAATAGTTGTGGTGAATAAGGTGAATAAGGTGAATAAGGTGAATAAAATTATCAAAATCTTGTTATCAAAATCTTGCACGCAGTGAATAGTTGTAATCAGTTCACTTGAACATTATTCTTTGTAGGTTTCCGTTTCTCGTTCTAGCTTGATAGATATCATTTTTGTTTTCTGTAATGAATGGTTCTTGATATTTTATCTTCTATAATACCTCTAAAAATATGATCGCCCTGAACACATTCCTAAAAGCGATATCTAGAATAAGCTAAGGCTAACCTATGCTGTAGCCTACAGAACAAACATTAATTACAAATAATTACAAATAATTACAAATCATCTTCTACCAATTCAGCTATCTTCATGATTGATTTTCAAGTCCCAAGTTTTAAATCTTGATTTCTATGTACAGGAATAGAAATAATTTTACTTTCATCAGGTTTTTCATAAATATAGTGACTACCTGTAATTTTTTTGAGAATCCAGCCTTTTTTCTCAACAAGTTTACATAGTTTTTTCCCAGAAATTGATTTCATACTGCAATTTCAATCACTTGTGAGATTGGATCTGGTTTTTGAATTTCATTCGCTACTTCTAGCCAACCTTGTATAGCATCTTGAAGATTATTAATTACTTCTTCCATTGTATCCCCTTCTGTTATACAACCAGGAAGTGCAGGTACTTCAGCCCAGTAACCCCCTTCTTGGGCAGGATAAATAATAGCTTTAATTTTCATTGCTTTTACATTTGTAGTTGTTTACCTGAACAAATTTTAACAAATTAACTTGCAAAAATTTCTCCATTGAGAGCGAACTGACAAGTCAGGACTGGCGCGATCGCACCTTCACATCTCCCCACAAGCGCTTCCTAGGGAGCGCATCGCTTAACTACTGACGTGGTTTTTTCTTGGAAACCTTGAGTACAGGTAAAGGAGCAGTAGAAGACTGAGGTGGTAAATAATGTTGAACAACTAGCTCTTCTGGTAAAGACGGACGCTGCTGCATACGCCATAATTTAAAAGCAAAAGCCAACCCTGCTGTTGCTAAACCAAAGGTGAAGAGTGACCAACTATCATCCAACCCACCAATTAGAGCATCTATTACACCTACAGTTAACAATACACTAACTATAGGTTCTTTGCGGTAGGCTGACTTTAAAAAACGAGGTAATACAGCATTCATCACGGCTTACTTAGTTCCATTTAGTGGTTTTGTATAAATTTACTTGGAGTATTTCAACTACAAGTTGTTTGTTTCATCAAGGGCAAATAATAGCACAAACTATTGTAATCTTCCTGGGCAAAAAAGTGGGTACGGTAATTCGCACTCGGGGAGACTACTGTTTGTTCGGTTTCACTGATTATTTGATGATAGTTCTTCCTCGTCGTTTTTATTATAACATTTTTTTAATCAATTGTCAAGCCCTAATTCTACTTTTTTCGCGGGATTTGATGAGGAGATAAATTACAGCAAGTAGCTTTGAGTGAAGTACATTTTGTGCGGGCAAGACTTGTACTGAGATTGGTCGAAGTATGCCCGCACCACAAGAGTTTTATTATTAATATCTGTATTTTGTGAATATCGGGAACTGCTGTCACTATGAAGTGATGAAGGAGATGATGGTTAGGTGCGTTACGCAATGCTAACACACCCTAGGATGTTTTCTAATTATTTGATGATAGTTCTTCCTCGTCGTTTTTATGATAACATTTTTTTAATCAATTGTCAAGCCCTAATTCTGCTTTTTTCGCGGGATTTGATGGGGAGGTAAATTAACCACGAAGCAATGAAGGACATGATAGTTAGGTGCGTTACGCTTTGCTAACACACCCTAGGATCTTTTTTAATTATTTGATGATAGTTCTTCCTCGTCGGTTCTATGATAACATTTTTAAAATTAATTGTCAAGCCTTAATTCTGCTTTTTTGCGGGATTTGATGAGGAGGTAAATTAACCATGAGGTCATGAAGGAGATGACGGTTAGGTGCTACGATAAGTATTGTTCTGCTTCTAGCTTCAATTTATCTCCTTCCAAAAGCAACTGGTCAATATAATCTTTAATATCCATGTAAGGTTGTCTCAAGCTAATTTTTTCTGACTGAATAGCCCTTCTGGTACTTTGTCTTAATTGACCTGCTAATTTACGTTTACCAAATAAATCTAAAGCAACAGAGACGATGCTATCAGGGGTAGTTTGTGTAGCTTGTTGATTAATTTCTCGAATAGCTAAATTCACCTCTTTTTTAATAGCTCGTAGTTGTTTTTGAATTAAGCTGATATTTTTGACTTGTAATTTCACTGATTTTGGATGATCTAAAGTTAAAGTCATTTGTTGCTTTAGTTGATAAATTTGGAGTTGGGTTTCTTGTAAATCCATATTTACGACCATTTCTGTTAGCTACTGGGTTTAAGTCTTTTATTAATTGGTTTAACTTCACAACCAATAGCTTCATTACAGCGATTCCTAAATAGCGATCGCATTTTGTCTTTGGTTTAATGAACCTATACCACAATCTTTTAATTATTTAATGATAGTTCTTCCTCATCGGTTCTATGATAACATTTTTAAAATTAATTGTCAAGCCCTAATTCTACTTTTTTCGCGGGATTTGATGAAGAGATAAATTAACCACGAGGTCATGAAGGAAATGATAGTTAGGTGCGTTACGCTTCGCTAACACACCCTACGATGTTTTCTAGTTATTTGATGATAGTTCTTCCTCGTCTGTTCTATGATAACATTTTTAAAATTAATTGTCAAGCCCTAATTCTACTTTTTTCGCGGGATTTGATGAAGAGATAAATTAACCACGAGGTCATGAAGGATATTATCAGGTGCGTTACGCTACGATGTTTTCTTAATTATTTGATGATGGTTCTTCCTTATCGAGTCCAGGATAACATTTTTAAAATTAATTGTCAAGCCTTAATTCTGCTTTTTTCGCGGGATTTGATGAGGAGATAAATTAACCACGAGGTCATGAAGGATATTATCAGGTGCGTTACGCTTCGCTAATGCACCCTACGATCTGTTATTTTTGTAATTATTGACAAGTCGAGTATCTTGTTGTTCAGAAAAAACCTATGACATCATCAACACCAGAGAGTTTATCTAAATTCGTCCAATTTTGCAACCAATATATTACCGGACAGGAACGTAAAGAAGCACAAACTTTTCTTGACCGATTTTTTCGGGCTTTTGGTCATGAGGGTGCTTT